>JAQXNU010000235.1 GCA_029098165.1 Clostridiales bacterium | reverse complement strand
AATCATAAAAATCTGACCAAGCTTTCGGCAAAGGATATTAAGTATGAGGTTGAACGTTCCAATGAGCTGATCAATGAAAACGCAGATGTTGGAACAAGTTATATACGTCCGCCATATGGAGCGAAAAGTGATGATGTTATGAAGAATGTAAATGCTCCTTTAATCTTTTGGTCAGTGGATTCCGAAGATTGGAAATCTAAGAATAAAGATGCAATTTATAATATGATTATGAGCAACGTAAAAGATGGAGATATCATTTTAATGCATGATCTTTATCCAACAACAGCAGATGCAATGGAAAAAGTAATTCCAGAATTGATCCGCCAGGGATATAAACTTGTGACTGTTCAGGAACTACTTGAGGCAAAAGGTATTACACCAGAAGCCGGTGGTGTTTATTATAACGCAAGATAGATTCATATAAGACAAGAGGAAGTTCGCAAAACGTTCTTTTTCTTGTCTTTTTTTTCTTTGTTATTTGATTTCCTTTTGGGAATCCACTATAATATGATTCATACGAGTAGTCTATGGATATAACTATAATAAATTAGAAAATGAAAGAATGACCGCAGGTGTATGATTCGACCAATTTTGAGGGAGAAGCTATATGTGCGGCATGTTTGTATGTAAAAAAATAAACAAAAAGAAAGCATGGAATGGCATGCGGAGGGGGATTTTATGTATATTATTATCGGTCTCGGAAATCCAACAAGTAAGTATGATGGAACAAGACATAACATTGGATTTGATGCGATTACACGTCTAGCAGATGATTATAGTATAAAACTAGATATGAAAAAACATAAAGCAATTTGTGGAACCGGATATATTGGCGGCGAAAAGGTTATATTAGCTCAACCACAAACATATATGAATTTAAGTGGGGAAAGTGTTCGAGAACTTGTGGATTACTATAAACTCACGAACGAGGATATAATAGTTATATATGATGATATCAGTCTAGATGTTGGTCAGTTGCGCTTGCGTAAAAAAGGTAGTGCTGGTGGACATAACGGAATTAAGAATATAATAAGTCATCTTGGAACAGACGAATTTTATCGAATAAAAATTGGTGTTGGTGAGAAACCAGCAGAGTGGGACCTTGCAGATTATGTCCTTGGAAGATTTAATAAGGAGGAGGAACCAACCATTCGAGAAGCTTTAGAAAAAGCATCAAAAGCTTGCAAAGTGATCATTAGTGACAGTTTTGAAACAGCAATGAATCGATTTAACAAAAGGGAGGCCAAGTAGTGAAGACATTTGTAGCACCCTTACAAGAGTATAAAGAGTTTAATGATATAGTCGAAGCGATATCTTTAAAACAATATCCCTTGTTAGTCTCAGGATGTATAGATTCTCAGAAGTGCCATATAATGTATGCATTATCTGAAAACTATCCGTTTCGACTTATTATTACTTATAATGATATAAAGGCAAAAGAAATATATGAGGATATGAGATTATATGACCGTAGCGTCTATTTATATCCTGCAAAAGATATTATTTTTTATAGTGCAGATATCCGAGGAAATGCGATTGTAACGGAGCGAATGAAGATACTAAAGGCTTTGATCGAACGAAAACCTTTGACGGTAGTTGCAACAATCGATGGTGGTCTTGATAAGCTATTACCTTTAGAGCTTCTTGCAGAGCGTGTAATCTCGGTTCATGAAGAAGATATCTTAAATTTGGATCAGTTTATGTCAAAACTGATTCACCTTGGGTATGAGCGTCAGGGACAGGTTGAAAGTCCTGGTGAGTTTGCGGTACGAGGTGGAATTATTGATATCTTTCCACTTACAGAAGAAGTGCCTTATCGAATTGAATTATGGGGAGATGAGATTGATTCGATTCGAACTTTTGACGTCATGAGTCAGCGCTCAATTGAGAGAGTAGGCACTGCAGTTATATACCCAGCTGCAGAAATTGTATTGGATCAGCAGACAATTCAAAAGGGCATACAGAATATTGAAGTACAGACAAAGGATTATATTAAGCATCTTCGTTCTGAGATGAGAACGGAAGAAGCGGCAAGAATTGATCGAATTACAGCAGAGTTTAAAGAGAATTTAGAGTGTTTTCAAGGGTTAGTAAATATCGATAGCTTTATCAACTTCTTTTATGATAAGACATGTTCTTTCTTTGATTACTTCAACAATGAATCTTCGATGATCTTTTTAGATGAGCCTTCTCGTATTGTGGAAAAAGGGGAGACGGTATTAACAGAATTCTCAGAGAGTATGGTCGGTCGTATTGAAAAGGGTTATATCCTGCCTAGTCAGATGGATGTTATCTATGATTATAAGGAATTGTTGGCAAACTTAAATCATCGGAACTGTATTATGATCAGCACAATGGACCACAAAGTTCCCCAACTTGTGATCAAAAAGAAGTTTGATATCACGATAAAGTCAGTAAATCCTTATAGCAATAACTTTGAGATTCTGGTAAAAGATCTGAAAAACTGGAAGAAGAGTGGATATCGCATATTAGTGTTATCCAGTTCCCGAACAAGAGCACAGCGTCTCGCGGAGAATCTACGTGATAATGAGTTGCCGGCTGTTTATAGCGATGATTGCGAACGTGAGATGGTAAAAGGAGAGATTGTAGTTCAGTATGGAAATCTTCATCGTGGCTTTGAGTATCCGCTGATCAAATTAGTTATCATTTCAGAAAGTGATATCTTCGGGGCAGAAAAGAAGAAAAAGAGAAAGAAAGTTAACTATGAAGGAAAACAGATTCAAAGTTTTTCCGATCTGAATATTGGAGATTATGTTGTTCATGAGAATCATGGATTAGGTATTTATCGTGGCATCGAACAAATTGAAGTTGATAAAGTCAGCAAAGATTATATTAAACTTGAATATGGTGGTGGAGGCGTGTTGTATATACTTGCAACAGGCCTGGATGTCATACAAAAGTATGCAAGTTCAGATGCAAGAAAACCGAAATTGAACAAATTAAATTCGGTAGAGTGGAAAAATACCAAGGCAAGAGTTAAGAGTGCTGTGAAGGATATTGCCAAGGATCTGGTGGAACTGTATGCTGTTCGCCAGGCAAAAGAAGGTCATGCATTTTGCAAAGATACTGTATGGCAACAGGAGTTTGAAGAAATGTTCCCATATGAGGAGACTTTAGACCAACTTCGAGCAATTGAGGACACCAAGAGAGATATGGAAAGCCATCGTATTATGGACCGTTTAATCTGTGGTGATGTTGGATATGGAAAGACCGAGATTGCAATCCGTGCAGCATTTAAGGCAGTATCGGATGGAAAGCAGGTAGTTTTCTTAGTTCCAACCACAATATTGGCACAGCAACATTATAATACCTTAGTACAGAGAATGATGAATTTTCCAATCAGTATCGATATCCTATCGCGTTTTAAGACTCCATCGGAGCAAAAGAAAACATTGGAGCGCTTAAAGAAAGGACAGTTGGATATTCTGATTGGAACCCACCGTGTGTTATCCAAGGACATTCAGTTTAAAGATCTTGGTTTGTTGATTGTAGATGAGGAGCAAAGATTTGGTGTAGGACACAAAGAGAAAATTAAACAGCTAAAAGAAAATATCGATGTCCTGACCTTATCAGCAACCCCAATACCTAGAACATTGCATATGAGCCTTGTTGGTATCCGTGATATGAGTGTACTAGAGGAACCACCAGTAGATCGTCTTCCAATTCAAACATTTGTTCTTGAGCATAATGATGAGATGATCCGTGAGGCAATCAATCGCGAACTGGCTCGTGGAGGACAGGTATACTATGTCTATAATCGAGTAAATGGAATAGATGAGGTCGCAAACCAGATATCAAAACTTGTCCCAGATGCCAATGTAGCATTTGCTCACGGGCAGATGAAGGAACACCAGTTAGAGAAGATCATGTATGAGTTTATCAATGGCAATATCGATGTTTTAGTTTCGACAACGATTATTGAAACAGGTCTTGATATTTCGAATGTAAATACAATGATCATAGATGACGCGGATCGTTTGGGATTATCCCAGCTCTATCAGTTAAGAGGTCGTGTGGGACGTTCCAATCGTACGTCTTATGCGTTCTTAATGTATAAGAGAGATAAACTGTTGAAAGAAATTGCAGAAAAACGTTTGCAGGCGATCAAAGAATTTACCGAGTTAGGGTCAGGATTTAAGATCGCAATGAGAGATCTCGAGATTCGAGGTGCTGGAAACCTGTTAGGAGCGGAGCAAAGTGGTCATATGGAATCCGTAGGTTATGATCTTTACTGCAAGATGTTAAATGATGCGGTTAAAACGTTAAAAGGTGAAATCGTGGAAGAAGAGACATTTGATACAACCATTGATATGGATGTGGATGCATTTATTCCGTCTACCTATATTAAGAACGAGATGCAGAAACTTGATATGTATAAGCGAATTGCGGGCATTGAAAATGAGGAAGAGTTCATGGATATGCAAGAAGAAATGACGGATCGTTTTGGTGATCTTCCAACTGCAGTTAATAATCTATTAAATGTTGCTTATTTAAAGGCATTAGCTCATCAGGTATATGCGCTGGAGCTTAAGCAGAAAGGGAATGAAGTAAATATTAAGATGTTCCCGAAAGCAAAGCTTAGAGTGGAACAGATTCCAAATCTTATGTCAAAGTACTCGAATCGATTGAAGTTAACGCCAGGTGCAACACCAATGTTTACATTCCAGCTGACTGTAGCAAATAAGATGAATCGTTTAGTAAAATTAGATGCTAATTCTATCTTTGAAAGTGTAAAAAATCTGTTAAATGACTTTAAAGAACTCATTGACTAACCGATAACTGTAAGGTAAGCTACTATTTAGTTGGAAAGAGAATAACTTAAAAAGAAGGGTAAAGATAAAGTGAGAAAGAAAATTATATGGATTATGACTGCGACTTTAGCACTTTCTATGGCTGGCTGCAGTAAAGGAAAAGAAGCAAGTAAAGATAGCAGTGTGATGGTGGAGGGAACGACAACACCAGCACCTGAAGAGAATATTCAGAATAATGCATCGAAAGTAATCGTAACCATCAATGATCAAGAGGTTACATTTGATGAGTTCCGTATTTATCTTCAGTCACAGCGTGATGAAATTGTTGAGACATATGGAAATGATATCTGGTCCATGGAGATTGATGATGAGGGCACTACTTATGAGCAGAAATTTAAACAGTCTGTCCTTGATCAGATTATCAATATCAAGCTTGTATGTTCTCAGGCACAAGAGTTGGGAATTACATTAAGTGAAGATGAACTTTTGGATGTAGATGAATACACATCTCAATTTTTAAGTAATTTTAGCCAAGAGGCTATCGACTATTATTCTGTAAATAAAGATATCATTAGAAATATCTATAAGGATAATGTTTTATATAATAAAATCTATGAGAGTTTGACATTGAATGTGGATACCAATGTCAGCGATGAAGAAGCGAAACAAAGTGTGTTTCAGTATATCTTAGTTGCGAAATATGGATATGATGCCGATGGTAAGCGCTTTGAGTATACTACAGAACAGTTAGAAGATGCAAAAGCAAAGGCAGAACAGCTTCATGAAGAAGCATTAACGGTATCAAATTTTAAAGACTTTGCTTTAGCTAATTCAGATGACGATGATGAAGTAGAACTTACTGTTGGTAAGGGTGACATGAAGCCTGAACTAGAAAAGGTTGCATTTGCTTTGAAAAAGGGTGAAGTAAGTGATGTCATTGATAATGAAGAAGGCTATTTTATCTTTTATTGTGTAGATGAAGTGGATCAGGAAGCAACAGATGCCAAGAAAGAAGAAATCATCAGTGAACGTCAAGAGAAAGCATTTAACGAGATGTATAAAACTTGGGAGACAAGTAAAGAAGTAAAGATCAATGAGGATCTTTATAATTCAATTTCTCTTAAAGATGATATTGTTCAATAGTTGATCACAGATATTGGTATAAAAAGAAGGGGCTGTGAAAGAACAGCAAGGAGATAAGTTTGATTCACCGACTCTCTTCTCATTGCTCTTTTGGGTGTTTTTCACAGCCCCTTCTTTTGATTATTTATTATAGATATAATCATCAGTACGACTTAATTCGTACATGTCGTTACCTGACTGTATGATGTTGATTTTATCCCCGGCAACAACACTTGGAAGGGTTGCTACAAGAAGGTTTTTATTTACAAAAATCGTACTATAATTCTCATCATTTACATAAATCTTGCTGTACGGTGTGAAATTCTGGCCACTAATGACAAGAAGGCCATCCTCTCCACTGATAGAAGGTGCTACAAAATCAGCATTTAACAGCTTAATTTTATTAATTCCCATTTGGATATTCGTTGGTGTATATGGGTTAATTCCTCCGAAACATTCCATGTCACCATAAAGCATATCATAGATTAATACTTGAAGCTCATCGAGATAGATATCGGAATCTTTTTGTGTCTGATGAAGTTTTGTAATCAAGCCTTCATGCATATTCAGGTATTTTTGAACAGTTGCTGATAACTGATAAGCTTCGATATCTTCTTTTTCTACGTTCATGTCGAAATTTGACCAGATAATATATTCTGTCTGAAATAAATTTGCATTGGTTAAATTTGTTTCATCAATCTGGAATCCCGGTAAATGATCTCCGTACATAACCAGAACCGTCTTTTCGTTACGTTTACTTAACTGTTCTGTTAGCGCCTTAATAAAATCATCCATCTCATGAATCTGATTCACATAGTATAAGAGAGGATAGTAAAGGCTGGATGATGCTTCATCAGAAAGCATTACATCAATTTCAGGATTCTCTAAAATCGCAGATGTCGGATAACTTCCATGTCCCTGAACGGAAATTGCATAGATATAATCTTGATTACTTGTAGAATCTAAAACCTTTATGATCTCCGAGGTCAGTACTTTATCTTTTGCCCAGTTGAGAGGAGTCCGTTCGATATTATCCATATATTCAATACTAGTAAAGCTATCAAATCCTAATTGAGAGAAAACAAGATTACGATCGTAAAAGGTTGCAGTATTATTGTGGAGCGCATGTGTACTGTAACCTAGGTTTTTTAAGTTATAACTTATACTTTCGCAAGTCTTCTTCTGGAGGATTGTTTTGTAAGGATATTCCCCAGGTCCGAAGAAGTCGAGATTCATACCTGTGATGATCTCAAATTCTGTATTTGCAGTACCAGCACCAACACTAGGAACACTTAAAAAACCAGAAGAGAATTCCTCTCTTAGTTTATGAAACGTTGGAATTGGATCTTTTGTGTATTCCGTTCCAATGATTCTTGTTGGATCAAAGAAGGATTCTAGCTGAAGGAAGATGATATTAGGTGTTTCTTCATCTGCTACAGTAGCAGGAGGAACTGGAGTAGGTGTCGCAGTAGGCGTTGGAACCTTCGTAGGTTCAGGAACCGGTGTCACAGTAATCGTTATGGTTGGTTCGATTTCTGAAGACGTAACGACCTTACCCTGTTCTACAGCATCTACAATTGTGCTTACCACCTCAGAGGAATAAATGGATGGCTTATTAACACCCGTATTGATGAAACCATTAATAAAACAGTATGGTAAACCGTAAGAATGATAAGCATTAGCAATATTACCAAAGTTTTTTGCTAATAGGCCAGTCTGTAAGCCAAGTTCGGTGAAACCAAATGTGGCGGTTACGGTCCCAGCAGTGAAGATTGCAAGCTTTAAGTAGGATATTTTACGCTCATGTTTCTTTGATTTCTTAAAGATAATGATACATCCAAAAATAATAAGTATTAGCAATGCTGCAATCAGTATAAGGTGATAGAGTTTTAAGTAATGCTGCCAGATATCTAGAGCTGATTTTATTAAAATAATATCAGTTGCGGTAAATGGTGTTGTTCGAAACATCAATAATATGAAATCCGTGATACCAATAATAATCCAGATCAGTGAGATTACAGAAAAAGCAAAAAATCTTCTACGAAAAAATAAACTGATTGAAATCGTTATCAATATGATCAAGGTATTATATATAAAGATCAAAGGGCTCGTAAAGAAATACTTAAATGCACCCAATAGAGAACGACGGGACATGATCTCAATAAAGAAATTAAGTGCAAGTGAAATCCATACGCACTGGAGCATTGGATGTTTCAGCATTGTTTTTATATGATCAAAACGAGCGCGTATTTTTTCTTTCATGAATTCTCCTCCTTATATAGTGATCGTAATTTTACCATAAAATGTATAATTTTTATAAATTGACGATTATTAGTGTACCACAAAAATAATTTTTTTCAATTACTTCTTTTATATGGAGAAAACGGCATGGATTATTACCTGATTTATTGCAAAAAATAGGAAAATATAAAAAAAATAAAAAATTTAAAGGCTAGATATTGAAGAATTGGATTCTTTTTACTATAATAAGAAAGCTATGAGCTTGGCAGTTGCCAAATCCACTAAAAGTGCAGGTAAGTTGTATGGGTAATGAAAAGAAAGTAAATAACATAATGTTAACTTTGATGTATGACGGGACTAGCTATAAAGGATGGCAACGACTAAAGGATGAGTCAGATTGTAAAAATACGATCCAGGGAATGTTAGAGACAACATTGGGAGAGATTCTAGGGGAATCTGTTCACGTGATTGGGTCTGGCAGAACAGATTCTGGAGTTCATGCGTTACAGCAGGTTTGTAATTTTCGTACAGCAGTAAGTTATGATGCTGATGAGATTCGAAAAGAATTAAATTTAAGGCTGCCAAATGATGTGAGAGTGTTAACTGCAAATCAGGTAGCAAGAGATTTTCATGCAAGATATGACGCTGTCAGTAAAGTATACGAATATCGGATTGATACGAGAGAACGGGAAAATGTATTTACAAGAAAGTACACTTACCCAACTCATATGGATTTAGATATTGATCGTATGAAAGAGGCAGCAAAGCACTTAATTGGAACTCATGATTTTAAAGCATTTTCAACGGATAGAAAAGATGGAAAATCAACAATTCGTACCATTCATGATATTAAAATCTACCGCGTTGTCGACAAATATAGTTCGGAAGTAAGAATTGAATGTTGTGGTGATGGTTTTTTACATCATATGATTCGAATCATTGTAGGTACACTAGTTGAGGTTGGTGAAGGGAAGCGCACCATAATTAGTGTGTCGCAGGCACTAAAAAGTAAAGAACGAAGTAATGCAGGAATACTTTTATATCCTCAGGGCTTATTTTTAAAACAAGTAAGTTATTAAACAAGAAAAGCCATTAATTTACGGGCCTTTCTTGTCAGAAATTAATAACGATGAGAGGTAGTATAGTAGTTCATAAGGGTTTAAAGATATGCATCGTTATTAAAATATTTTATTGTAAGGCATTCATATATAGGTATAAATTCCTTGAATTTACAAACAATATAGTCATAGCAATATTTTAATGACATGCATCTAAGATTGACGAAGTAAATGGAGGAATATTCTAAATGAAGGCAACAGGAATCGTAAGACGCATAGATGATTTGGGAAGAGTGGTAATTCCTAAGGAGATTAGAAGAACTTTACGCATCCGTGAAGGAGATCCACTTGAAATTTTTACTGATCGTGAAGGAGAAATTATCTTAAAGAAATACTCTCCAATCGGTGAGCTTGGCCAGTTTGCAAAGCAATATGCTGACTCCATTGGTCACACAACAGGACATATTGTTGCAATCGCAGATAAAGATCAATTTGTTGCTATTTCTGGTGGCGGAAAAAAAGATTGGGTTACTAAGCCAATCAGTAAAGAATTAGAAGCTCTTATCAATGACAGAGAAACAGTTATGGCAGCAAGAGAAGAAAAAGGCTTTATCCGCATCGCACAAGATGATGAAGACATCGCTTACCAAGTGATCGCACCTATCATTTGTGAAGGTGATGCAATTGGTGCCGTTTTAATCTTAACAAGAGATGCTAAAACTAAACTTGGTGAAGTTGAGAACAAGTTAGCAGCTACCGCAGCAGCATTCTTAGGAAGACAGATGGAAAACTAAATATGACATATTAGAGGAGAAGATACATCGTGACCCGGGAAAAATAGCGATATATCATCTCCTCTTTTTGATGGAGTCGGATAGAAATACCAGTAAAACTACATTGACATAATTACTAATAAAAGGTACATTCTAAGAATTGGTATTAATATTTTTACTACGGAGGAAAGAATGCAAGAGAAAAAGTACGGATTGTTAACGGCCATTACAATGATCACCGGTATTGTAATTGGTTCAGGAATATTCTTTAAATCAGATGATGTTTTACGCTATACAAATGGAAATATGTTTCTTGGAATCATAGTATTTGCTGTTGCTGCGATTGCAATCGTATTCGGTTCATTAACAATTGCACAGCTGGCATCCAGAACAGATGCTCCAGGTGGCATTGTCGGATATATGGAGAGCTTTGTTAACCGTAAGGTAGCAGGAGCAGCCGGATGGTTTCAGATGTTTTTATATTTTGCACCGATCATTGGTGTTGTTGCGTGGGTCACAGGTCTTTATATGTGTCAGCTATTTCAAATTGAGTCTACAATTAAGAATAGTAGTCTTATTGCGGCAATCATGTTAGCATTAGTTTTTGGGGCAAATGCCTTGTCAGCGGCACTTGGTGGTTTTATTCAGAACGCTGCGATGATCATAAAGTTGATTCCACTAATCATCTTTGCAATTGCAGGTATTCTCTTTGGAAAGCCAATGGAGATTGCTCAGAATGATTTTAGTACACTAAGTCAGACAGTGAGTTCATCTCACTGGGTTGCAGCTTTTGCGCCGATTGCCTTTTCCTATGATGGGTGGTCTGTTGCAACGACAATCTGTCATGAGATAAAAAATAGTAGAAAGAATCTTCCATTAGCTATGATTATTGCTCCCATCACTGTATTAGCATGTTATTTGCTTTACTTTGTTGGTATTACATCATTGGTCGGAGTTGAAACAGTGTTAAAACAGGGTAATGATTCCGTATACACTGCTGCAAGTCAGATTTTTGGAGGAATCGGAGCTAAGTTAATACTTATCTTTGTTATCATCTCTGTTCTTGGTACATTAAACGGATTAGTTTTAGCGTTCATTCAACTTCCATATTCCTTAGCAATTCGCAATATGGTTCCATGTTCCAAGTTACTTACGAAGCAATCAAAGCATTTTGGACATATGCCAGTTTATTCAGCGCTACTTGCATTTGGACTCTGTTTATTCTGGTTAATCATAAACTATTTTACTCAAGAAAACGGTATGGTGGGAGACGTTTCTGAAGTTCCAGTATGTTTAAGCTACCTATTGTTTAGTGTATTGTACATCATGGTTATGAAACTTAGAAAACAAGGTGAAATCAAGAGTAATATGATGGGATACGTAGTACCAAGTCTTGCAATCTTAGGTTCTGTTATTATTGTGGGAGGAACGATCACGCATCCGTCATTTATGTTTTTTGTTATTATTAGTGTTATTGTTAGCACTACTGGATACTGGTATAGTGCACGTAATTAAAAAAAGGTTAGTAAGAGGGAGTAGATCATGGAAAACAAGAGTACATTTCAAAGAATATATGAAGTGGTAAAGGAAATTCCTTATGGAACGGTAGCATCCTATGGTCAGGTTGCAGGATTAGCAGGTAATCGTAAACTCGCGAAAGTAGTAGGTTATGCATTACATGTGAATCCAGATCCAGATAATATTCCTTGCTACCGTGTGGTTAATGTAAAAGGAGAAGTTTCCAAGGCGTTCGCTTTTGGGGGAGAAAATCGTCAAAGAGAACTACTTGAAAGCGAAGGTGTTAAGTTCCTTGAAAATGGCTGTGTTGATATGACGAATTATCGTTGGAGCAAGCAGTCATTCTAGGATGTTTGGAATTGTTTCTATACTTTCGGCATATAATTAATAATAAATGCTGAAGGTAGTTTCCATGAAAAAAAAAATACTATCAATTGACGGCGGAGGAATGCGAGGTATTGTCTCCGCCGTTTTATTACAGAGTTTAGAGGAAAAACTCTGTGAGTATAGTCAAAATCCAAAGGCAAGAATCGGAGATTATTTTGATCTAGTAGCTGGTACAAGTACAGGGTCAATTTTAACGGTTCTATATTTATATCCGAATGAACGTGGTGAATCAAAATATTCGGCAAAAGAGGTTATTCAGGCATATATTGACTATGGCAGCTATATTTTTCGTCGACAGTGGACATATCCATTCTGGGGAGCCAAATATACAAACAAGTATTTCGAAGAGATGTTAAAGAGTTACTTTGGTGACAGTACATTAGGAGATTTAAGAAAGCCTTGTTTATTGACTTCTTATGACATTACGAAAAGGAGTGCGGTATTTTTTAATTCAGTTTCTGGCAGGATTAATGATCATCGTAACTATATGTTACGGGATGCGATTCTTTCTTCGACTGCTGCACCGACATATTTTCCACCAACTTGCCAGAAAGGTCAATATAGTTGTTATGGTTGTTTGATTGATGGTGGAGTCGTTGCCAATAATCCTTCGATGTGTGCGCTGATAGAAGCTTTAAAACTCCCTGAATGTGAACGGACTGCAGATATCATAACAGTTTCCGTTGGTAATGTAAAAAATACAAAATCATACTCTTACAAAAGAGCAAAACTGTGGGGACTTCTTAACTGGGCGATCCCGATGTTTGATATTCTAATGGATGGTAGTGAGCAGACAGTGGATTATCAGCTTAGACGCGTGTATAAATCAATTGGTGAGCCGCAGAACTATATTAGAATGCAGTTAAAAACTGAAAGTAACATACCAAAGATGGATGCTTACTCGCAAGAAGCAATCGATACATTTTTAGGATTTGGGTATCGTCTTGCAGAAAAAGAGAAGTCTACGATTGATTCTTTAGCTAAGATGTTGGTTAATCAGTCAACTGGACTACAAAGAGCAATTAAATGAATGAGAGGAGCTGTTGCTTTTTTGGTGACAGCTTCTCTTATTTTTAGAGTACTTGACAAGTGGGAACGGGTGTATAATAATTTAGCTAGCATGTGAATAAGGAGGGACTTTTGTGGATAAAAAATATAATTTTGACGATTTTTGTGGAATTATAGAGCAGTTGCGAAGTGAAAATGGATGTCCTTGGGATAAAGCACAGACACATTCTAGTTTAAAACAGTGTATGATTGAAGAGGCATATGAGGTGCTGCAAGGCATTGATGAATATGAGGAAAGCAAGAATTTTGATAACCTTAGAGAAGAACTTGGAGATGTACTTTTGCAAGTCGTTATGCACAGTGTTATCGCAAAAGAAGAAGGATTATTCACAATCGATGACGTAATTGATGAAGTTGCGGCAAAGATGGTACGTCGTCATCCGCATGTCTTTGGCAATCACCTGATCTCGGAGAAGGAAGAAATTCATAAGAATTGGGAAGAAATTAAGAAGGAAGAAAAGAAATCTAAGAACCAAAATGATGGTATTTCTAGTATTCCGCTTGCATTTCCTGCACTGATTCGAGCCCAAAAAGTAGTCAAGAAATGTGAAAAACTAAAAATTGAAAAAGAGATTTTGTTTCAGGAGGAATTGTTTCCTGAAAAATTGGCAATTATACTTGATGATAAAAAATGTGAGGATAATAAAAAAGAGGCATTGGGATCACTTTTATTCGAGTTATGTAAACTTGCACAGATACAGCATTTTAACGCAGAAGAATGCCTTTCTGAGTGTGTAAAACAGTACATTCGGACAAAAGAGTAAAAGATATGAAAAAAAAGGGCTTAAAACTACAAAAAACCCTGTTGTTTTGGAAATAAATGCAGAAAATTCCTTGACAAATGCACCTAATAAGTTTATAAATAGAATGAAGGTGATTTTAGAGGAAATAAGCATAAAACTAGTCACCTGATTGCCCGTGAGAAGATGTTTCATATGGGATGTGTGAATAATCGAATATGATTATTAGAAAACAATTTATAATACCTTAGAGGAGGAGTTTATCCATGAACAAAGCAGAATTAGTTGCAGCAATCGCAGAAAAGACAGAGTTATCCAAAAAGGATTCCGAGAAAGCTTTAAAAGCATTCATCGATGTTGTTACTGAAGAATTAACTAAAGGTGAAAAAGTTCAGTTAGTTGGTTTTGGTACATTCGAAGTATCTGCAAGACCTGCAAGAACTGGTAGAAACCCACAGACTAAAGAAACTATCAAGATTGCAGCTTCCAAAGCACCTAAATTCAAAGCTGGTAAAGCTTTAAAGGATGTTATCAATAAGTAATTAGTGAAAAGTCGTTCTAGGTAAACATATGAACTTAAGGCTGTTTTGAAGGAATCTTCAAAACAGCCTTTTTCATATCATGATGCGATACATGAAAGTGTGAGGTAAGAATATGAGACTAGATAAGTATTTAAAGGTATCTCGCTTGATTAAGCGTAGAACCGTAGCTAATGATGCATGTGATGCAGGCAGAGTTATGATCAATGACAAACCAGCAAAAGCCTCCACCAATGTAAAGGTTGGTGATATCATTGAAATTGGTTTTGGTGGCAAGGCAGTACGAGTAGAAGTAATTAGTATTGCGGATACGACCAAGAAGGATGAGGCGAAAGAATTATTTAGATATTTATAGATTGTAAACTCTTGTATGAATTGTACGTACAATAATGCATGAAACAAAAATTCCGCGCATATACATAATAGCGATAAGGATGTATAAAAGCGAGGAAAGTGCATGGAGGACTATAGGCAGGATAATAAGCAGATCAAAAGGCATCAACTCAGTTTAAACGATCGTAAAGAAGCTAAAATTAGTGGCGTTCGGGATGTTCGCTCGTTTGATGATCATGAGATTATCTTAGAGACCGATATGGGGGTTTTAATGATCCGTGGTTCTGATCTGCATATGGGAAGGTTAACTCTAGAAAAAGGGGAAGTTGATATCACTGGTAGAGTAGATAGCTTTATATATTCGGAATTAAAGGGCTACACTAAATCGGGAGAATCTTTTATGAAGCGTTTATTCAAGTAGTGGAGGAAGATTATGAATGAATTTATCCTTGCTGAGGTCAATTTCTTTCTAGCATCATTCCTTTGGGGAGTACTTCTGTTTCTTGCATATGATCAATTCGTAATATTACGAAAAATCATACATCATGCGAAACCTATGATAGCAATAGAGGATATCGGTTTTTGGATTACAGCCGGTATCCTTATCTTTCGTATGATGTATCAGATGAATGATGGTGTAATTCGGTATTACGCAGTCATTTCACTGATTCTTGGAATGAAACTGTATCAGATCCTTTTTAGTAGGATGATTGTTAAGGCAGGAAGTAGTGTTGGTTTATGGATTAAGAAGCAGATTAGGCGTTTTTTACATTTTATTGCGAGCCCATTACGTTTATTAATCAAACAAGTAAAGAGATTTTTACACTTTATTGGGCGTATTATCAAAAAACGTCTAATGATTATATGGAATTTTATCACAAATAGATTGAAATTACGAATGAAAAAGTATAAAATAGAAAGAAGAAAGAGATTACAAGAAAAACTCGAGGGACAGCTCAAGGAACAAGTGGAGCCATTAGTAAGACGAGGTGTTCTTGAACTTGTTTCAGAACCTATTGGAAAAGGTGAGATAAATGAAAAAGAGAAAATTCAAGAAAAAAAGAAGAAACGGGCTTAAATGGATTGCTGTCATGGTAATGATTATTTGTGGTGTCGTTTTATATAAAACCAAGGATCTTAACGCTGCAGTGGCTCAGAAGAGTGAAAAAATTGAAAAGCTAAAAGACCAGGTTGAAGTACAGAATGATCGTACTAAGGAACTGGAAGAGAAAAAAGCATTTCAGGGTACTAAACGATATATTGAAGAATTAGCTAGAACAAAACTTGGTTTGTGTTATCCGGATGAATATATTATTAAAGAGGCTCCGTAATTAAAAGGCAGTTTTTATAGGTTGAAAACAAATATTAAATTCATTAATTGGATATAATATATAATAAATTAAAAAAATTATTTTTTTCTAGTTGACAACTGACTTAAAACACGTTATAATTTGCTTTGTCACTTTGGCGAAATAGCTCAGTTGGCTAGAGCACACGGTTCATACCCGTGGTGTCGTGGGTTCAAATCCCTCTTTCGCTACGATTGAAAGGCACTCAGAATTTTCTGGGTGCCTTTTTCTGGTGTCATAAATTTTTCTGAATTGATTGCTAAATATGACAAACATTGCAAAATTCATCCTTTATAATATTTTATTACAGAAATAAAGTAATATTGGACCAAATCGATGGAAGGATGGGACAAGCAATGCAGAAAGAAAGAAAATATTTATTACCTTTAGCTGGAGTTGGAGTAGCACTAATTACTTTTTTTAGCGTAAATCCTAAAATGGTGACGCAATATCTTGTTTTAGCAACGATTTTATTAATTGTAATCGGATTTACAGCCGTGATCATTGCCTTTTTACAGGGGAGAGGAAGCGTAAATAATGGAGAAGAGTATGTAAAGAGGGAGTTACAGAATACTGCCAAAAAGAAGTTAGAGGGAATTGCTCATTCTTTTACGAAACTTGCGACAAGTTTTGATTATTTATCCGATCAGAAAGTTTCTTTGGATCATGATGATTTAGGAGCTGTACTAGATGATGTATCCGATAATCTTTGTCGTAGTTGTAAACGTTGTTCCTATTGCTGGGAGAAGAAATTTAATGAAAGCTACGATTCGGTAAGTGCTTTATTAGAAGCGGCACTGGCTAATGGTGCAGTGACAACGGATGATATGCCTGATGCTATGAAGGAATACTGTATTCAGATTCCTTTCTTTATTGAAGAGACCAATCGTAATTTAGCCGTAGCAAAGCTCAAGATGACTTGGCATAATCGTATGGCAGAAAGTCGTGAAGCGGTGGCGGACCAGTTAAAAGAGATTGCACGTATTGTTGAAGATTTTTCAGGAAACTTATGTGATACTGGTGAAATCATTGAGGTCAAGAGAAGAAAGGTAAATAGTAAATTAAAGCATCATAGAGTAAAGGCTCAGAGAATCTTGATGTTTGAACGGGAAAATAGAGGAATGGAAATACATATTACTGCAAAGTGTATGCGTGGCAGATGTATAACAACAAAAGAAACAGCTAATTTAATCGGACAAGCATTAGGAAAGCATCTGACCCCGAGAGATGATTCGAGGAATGTAATCGGAAGAAAGTATGCAGATTATGTTTTTTGTGAGGATGCTAATTATAAGGTGCTTACAGGTGTAGCAAGGACAAGCAAAGAAAAAGAGGAAGTGAACGGGGACAGTTTTTCTTTTCTTTATCCGGACAGCCAGGATGTTGTTATGATGCTTTCGGATGGTATGGGAACTGGCGAGAAAGCGTTTCGTGAAAGTGGAATGATCATTGAACTGTTAGAAGAGTTCTTGGAAGCAGGATTTCGTGAGGAACCAGCGATTCGGTTGATCAATTCCGTTCTTGTATTAAAGTCAGAACAGTCGATGTTTTCAACCGTTGATATTTGTCTATTAAATTTGTGTGCCGGAACTTGCGACTTTGTAAAAATTGGTGCAGCGACAACATTTATTAAGAGAGATCATTATGTAGAAACAATTCGTTCCAATTCCATGCCTGTTGGTATGTTAAATACGATGGAATATGTCAAGACTAGTAAGAAATTATATAATGGAGATTATGTCATTATGATATCGGACGGTGTGCTTGACTGTGTTCAGGAAGAGGATAAAGAAGGCTTTCTTCAGGATGTGATTATGCGCATTACATATAAGTCTCCGCAAGAAGTTGCTAATGCGATTTTACAGGCAGCATTAGGAAGCCATACCAGTGAACCGATGGATGATATGACGGTATTAGTAACTGGAATATGGAGGAAGTCTTAGACTTGAATTTTATATGTAGACGTTGTAGAATACATGTAAAAGTGGCATTACATTAAAGGAAGAGAAAGGCAGCACCACATGTTAGATCAGATTCAGCAGTTTGTAAAGAAACAGCATATGTTTGAAAAAAATGACCGCGTCGTCGTAGGGGTATCAGGTGGGGCTGATTCAATGTGTCTTCTTAATGTTCTAATGAGGATAGGAAGAGAATATTCCTTAACTTTATTTGTTGTTCATGTGAATCATCAGATTCGCGGGGCAGAGGCAGATCAGGAAGAAGAATTTGTAAGAAGATTTTGTTTAGAACATGGAATATCCGTCAATTGTATAAAAGCAGATGTAAAAGCAATTGCAAAGGATATGGGATGTTCCGTAGAAGAAGCAGGTAGATATGTTCGATATCAAGCATTTGAAGAGGAATGTAAACAACATAACTGTCATAAAATAGCCATAGCTCATAATATGAATGATAATGCGGAAACTGTACTTTTTCATCTGTTTCGAGGTAGTAAAGCAGAAGGTATGTCTGGAATTCATGCAGTCAGCAATAAGATTGTGCGTCCATTGTTAGAGACAAAGCGAAGCGCAATTGAAGAATTTATGAAAGAAGAGAATATTGCTTATTGCACGGATAGCTCCAATTTATCTTTGGATTACACGAGGAATAAGATAAGAAATTATGTACTTCCATATGTAAATGAACAGATCAATGAAAGATCGATTGAGCATATTGTATCATTTGCAAAGGAGATGGAGCAGGTATCCGTTTATCTTAGAAAGCAGACGGCACAAGCTTTTGCTACGATAGCAAAAGAATCAGATGATTGCGTAGAATTGAATCTTGAGGGTTTGAAAAAACAGGAAAAGATTTTACAGCAGTCGATTATGAAAATGGCAATTGAAAAAGTAAGTAAG
This sequence comes from Clostridiales bacterium, assembly GCA_029098165.1. Lineage (GTDB taxonomy): Bacteria > Bacillota > Clostridia > Lachnospirales > Lachnospiraceae > Lachnoclostridium. The sequence goes on along the minus strand of JAQXNU010000235.1, from coordinate 28,906 downwards.
AAGAAAAAGGATATTCAAGAAAAGCATATTCAGTCAGCATTACAGTTAATATGGAAACAGTCAGGAAAAAGTATTGCATTACCATATCATATTATTGTTCAGCGAGGATATACTACACTTATTGTTAAAAAATCAGAAGGAAAAGAGGGAAAGGTATTCAAGGATTATAAAGCTATAATTCCAGGAACAGTTTTTGTCCCGGAGATGAACTGTGAGTATCGTTTTGAACTTCTTGATAATTCTGAAAAAGTAAGGATCCCAAAAAATTGCTATACGAAATGGTATGATTATGATAAAATAAAAGATGCTGTTGTAATAAGGACGCGACAGCAGGGAGATTTTTTTCAGATACATAAGGATGGTGGAAAGAAAACAGTGAAATCCTTATTGATTGATGAAAAGGTGCCCAAAGAAAATAGAGACGTTATCTATCTTTTAGCGAGCGGACATCATATTCTTTGGCTACCACAACTACGAACTTCCGAGGCGTTCTTAATTGATGAAACTACTAGAAGAATTCTGTCAGTCACATTAGTTCCTTTAGAAAAAGATGGACTGAACAGTTATGAAAAATGTTGGAAAGGTTAGGTGCAATACCATGGCAGAAAATATTAGAGTACTATTATCCGAAGAAGAGATAGCTCAGAGAATTAGAGAATTAGGAGAGTTAATCAGTAAAGAATATGAGGGAAAGAATATTCATATGATCTGTGTCTTAAAGGGCGGTGTGTTCTTTATGACAGAATTATCAAAACATATTACAGTTCCAGTATCAATTGACTTTATGTCAGTATCCAGTTATGGTGATGCGACTGTAAGTTCAGGCAGAGTTCGTATCTTAAAGGATTTAGATGAAACGATTGAAGGAAAAGATGTTCTAGTTGTTGAAGATATTATTGATTCGGGAAGAACACTTTCGTATCTAATGGAGATGCTGTTAACAAGAAGACCAAATAGCTTAAAGCTTTGTACTTTGTTAGATAAGCCAAGCCGAAGAGAAGCTGAAGTGACAGTTGATTATACAGGGTTCCAGATTCCAGATGAATTCGTTGTTGGGTACGGTCTTGATTATGCTCAACACTATAGAAATCTACCATACATTGGTGTGGTACAACAATAAAAAAGCAAAAGGAGGCTTTGCATGAAAAAGTCGATGAGGGGATATGGCTTTTATTTCATTATCCTACTAATTATTATAGCGGCTGTTTATCTGTCTGAAAGCTTTTCAGGTGGTAGCAGTGACAATCATAGTTATAGCGACTATGTCCGTGATCTGCAATCTGGTAATGTTAAGTCAGTAGAGATTCATCAGAATGAAGAAGCACCGACCGGTAAGATTGAGATATATCTTAAAGACGGCAAGTCTTATACAATTTTTGTAACGAATACTGCTACTGCTGAATTAGAAGCACAATCCCATGATGTTAAAACATATGTTAATGATGTTCAAAAACCAAACTGGTTTTTAACAAGCGTATTACCATACCTGATTGGATTTATTATCATAATTGTTATGTTTACATTCCTAACGAATCAAGCAGCTGGAGGCGGTGGTGGTAATAACAAGGTGATGAACTTTGGTAAGAGCCGTGCTAAGATGACCAATGAAGAAGGAAAGACTAGTTTTAAGCAGGTAGCTGGATTAGCAGAGGAAAAAGAGGAGTTAAAAGAAATCGTAGACTTCTTAAAGAATCCAAAGAAATATATTCAGGTTGGTGCTAGAATACCAAAAGGTGTATTGCTTGAGGGACCTCCTGGTACAGGTAAAACTTTATTAGCGAAAGCGGTTGCAGGAGAAGCTGGTGTTCCATTTTTCTCAATTTCAGGTTCTGACTTTGTAGAAATGTTTGTTGGTGTTGGTGCTTCCCGTGTACGTGATTTATTTGCTGAAGGTAAAAAGAATGCTCCATGTATTATTTTTATTGATGAAATTGATGCAGTAGCTCGTCGAAGAGGAACTGGTATGGGTGGAGGTCACGATGAACGTGAGCAGACTCTTAATCAGTTACTTGTAGAAATGGATGGTTTTGGTGTCAATGAGGGTATCATTGTTATGGCGGCAACAAACCGTGTAGATATCCTTGATCCAGCAATTCTTCGTCCGGGCCGTTTTGACCGTAAAGTATTGATTGGAAGACCAGACGTTAAGGGAAGAGAAGAAATCCTTAATGTTCATGCAAAAGGAAAGCCATTAGGTGAGGATATTGATTTGACTCAGGTTGCTCAGACAACGTCTGGGTTTACTGGTGCAGATTTGGAAAACTTATTAAATGAAGCTGCTATTAGTGCTGCAAAGGATAATCGTAGCTACATTAAGTCAGAAGATATTAAGAAATCCTTTATTAAAGTTGGTATTGGTACAGAGAAGAAGAGTCGTATCATTTCTGAAAAAGAGAAGAAGATTACTGCTTATCACGAAGCAGGTCATGCAATCTTATTCCATGTACTTCCTGATGTTGGACCTGTGTATACGGTATCCATCATTCCAACTGGTGGAGCAGCAGGGTATACAATGCCATTGCCAGAAAAGGATGAAATGTTTAATACAAAAGGTAAGATGCTACAGGATATTATGGTTAGCTTAGGTGGCCGAATCGCTGAAGAATTAATTTTCAATGATATCACAACAGGTGCATCTCAAGATATTAAGATGGCAACAAAAACAGCCAGAAGCATGGTAACACGTTTTGGTTTCTCAGATAGTCTTGGTATGGTTAACTATGAATCCGATGATGATGAAGTTTTCATCGGAAGAGATTTAGCTCATACGAAAAACTTTAGTGAGTCAGTTGCAAGCAAGATTGATGAAGAAGTTCGTAAGATCATCGATGAATGTTATGACAATGCTAAGAAATTATTAACAGATAACATGGATGTTCTTCATGCTTGTGCAGAACGTTTGATTGAAAAGGAACGTATCACGAGAGAAGAATTTGAAGCGTTATTTGATCGAAATGATGAGAAAAAGGACGCAAATATATAAAAGGTAGTTAATTTGGCGATAGATGTAGCAAAACAACTATATAATGAAAAGAATGGAAAATAATGCATAGTCATAATTTACAAAAAGATATATTCAAAACTGTAAAGTTTGTGCACACTTAAATGGGGTACCATGTTATACTATATCTCGTAAACCCCAATACATTATATAGTTTTTGCTACACCCCATAAGTAACAAAAATACCTTCTCCAAAAAGGACAGCACCCGTGAAGCTGTCCTTTTTACTTTTTGGGAAATAACAAGGATTTATATAAGTAAAATGCTTTTTCTTGTTTAATACATAAGATAGCTGAATATAATTTTATTGTAACCTTTGATTACCATGAATAAGATATTAGGAATGGAGATATGTCATTGGAACAGATAGATAGCATAAAAATATTGAAAGAGGCTGTATTTAGTGATGGCACCTCTGACTATCGCGATCCTTGCGAACCTGGTATTAATGAGACTGTGCGTATTCGAATACGTACCGCTACTCAAACTATACGCAGTGTTATGATTATGATAGATGACAAGAAGATAAAGATGAGTCTGGTGGAAAGAGACAGTATGTTCGACTATTATGAAGGTGTAATTTTATTAGGCGACCAGCAGATTCGTTACTATTTCTTATTACAGACAAAAGAACAAGAATATTATTATACAACACTTGGAATATCAGATACGTTAAATTTAGAGTATCAGTTTGTGATTACTCCAGGATTTCATACACCAGATTGGGCAAAAGGTGCAGTATTTTATCAGATCTTTGTCGATCGCTTTTATAATGGAGATAGTTCCAATGATGTATTGGATAATGAGTATAAGTACATAGGAGAAGGAACTGTTGAGGTGAAGGATTGGAATAAGTATCCGGATCCTATGGGAGTTCGTGAGTTTTATGGTGGTGACTTGCTTGGGATAATGAAGAAATTAGATTACCTCAAGGAATTAGGCGTTGAGGTGATTTATCTAAATCCAATCTTTGTATCACCATCCAATCATAAATATGATATACAAGATTATGACTATATCGATCCTCATTATGGTGTGATCCTTAAGGATAGTGGAGAGTGTCTGGTTAACATGAGTCAGACAAATAAAGATGCCACGCGTTATATACAACGTGTGACTAATAAAGAGAATCTGGAAGCAAGTAACCGTTTATTCATCATGCTTGTGCAGCAAATTCATGAGCGTGGTATGAAGATCATCTTAGATGGTGTTTTTAATCATTGTGGGTCATTCAATAAATGGCTTGATCGCGAAGAAATTTATGAGAAAGCAAATGATTTTGAAAAGGGAGCCTATATTACGAAGAATAGTCCATACCATTCGTTCTTTCAGTTTCGTAAGGAGGAATGGCCATACAATAACTCCTACGATGGCTGGTGGGGACATGATACTCTTCCAAAGTTGAATTATGAGCATTCTCCTAAGTTAAAAGAGTATATCTTAGAAATTGCACGTAAATGGGTTTCACCACCATTTAATGCAGATGGATGGCGTCTCGATGTGGCAGCAGACTTGGGATTTACGGAAGAGTATAATCATCAATTTTGGAAAGAGTTTAGAAAAGTAGTGAAAGAGGCAAATCCGAATGCATTGATCTTAGCAGAGCATTATGGAGATGCAGTTAGCTGGTTAAATGGGGATGAATGGGACTCGGTAATGAATTATGATGCATTTATGGAGCCGATTACTTGGTTTTTGACTGGTGTGGAAAAACATAGTGACCAATATCGGTCAGATATGTTATGTAATTATGAGAACTTTTATGGAAGTATGACTCATTATATGTCAAAATTTCAGACTCCATCTTTACAAGTTGCAATGAACGAATTGTCGAATCATGACCATTCTAGGTTCTTAACAAGAACGAATCATAAAGTTGGTCGTACTACGAATCTTGGACCAGTAGCTGCAAATGAGAATTTGAACATGGGCATAATGCGAGAAGCAGTTGTCATGCAGATGACATGGCCAGGAGCACCTACAATCTATTATGGTGATGAGGCAGGGGTATGTGGTTGGACAGATCCTGATAATCGGAGAACTTATCCATGGGGACATGAGAACAAGGAACTGATCCATTTGCATCAGGAGTTGATTCAGATGCGTAAATCCTACTCAGCGTTGCGTCTGGGTTCCATCAAATTTTTAACTGGTACCCATGGCGTCGTTTGTTATGCAAGATTTAATCGAGAGGATCAATTCATCATCATTGTAAATAATAATCATTATGAGGTGACCATCTCAGTTCCTGTCTGGCAGGCAGGAATACCGAGAGATTATCCGTTGGTTCGAATGCTTTATACGGATATGGTTTCCTTTGGAGTGGAAGCAGCAAGTTATTATCCGCAACAAGGTTCGATTCAAATGAATATGAATGCCTTTTCTTCAGTCATTTTAAAGAATTATCCGTGCGGTTTATACTAAATAGAAAAAATTTCTATAAAAATTATTTGGTTTAGTACTTGCAAAATAGAAAATGATGTGCTATAATCTATCCTTGTCAGTAGCGAGAATGTGATTAAAACAGATCATCATTTTCTAAAATATATGGATGGGTTCCCGAGTGGCCAAAGGGGGCAGACTGTAAATCTGTTAGCGACGCTTTCGAAGGTTCGAATCCTTCTCCATCCATTATGCCGGCGTGGCGGAACTGGCAGACGCACAGGACTTAAAATCCTGCGGGACTAATCTCCCGTACCGGTTCGATTCCGGTCGCCGGCATGTATATGAGAAAAGAATCATATACATGTAATAAATAACATAGTAACATGCGGGTGTAGTTCAATGGTAGAACACTAGCCTTCCAAGCTAGATACGTGGGTTCGATTCCCATCACCCGCTTTTTTTGTACCCAAAATTACTCTTAGACTTAGAGTTATTGAAAGGAAAAAGTTATGAAGTTATTACTTACTGCAGTCAATGCAAAATATATTCATTCAAATCCAGCAATCTATTGTCTACAAAGTTATGCAGCAAAGTACAAAGATCACATTGAACTTGCTGAATATACGATCAATCAAAGTCTTGATAATATCCTACGATCAATTTATGAAATACATCCTGAAGTTTTAGCACTTTCCTGTTATATCTGGAACATGGAGATGGTAGAACAGATTATTAGAGAGTATAAAAAGCTAGATCCTAATGTTGATATATGGGTAGGTGGACCTGAGGTTAGTTATGATGCAGTTGCATGTTTAACCAGATTGCCAGAGTTAACGGGGGTTATGATCGGTGAAGGGGAGCAGACCTTCCTTGAGTTGATGGAACTTTATGTGACACGAGAAGATGCTAGACATAGATTTGGTGAGATCAAAGGAATTGCATATCGTGATTGTAATGAGGAAATCCAGTATACCAATATTAGAGAGGCAGTCGACTTCAGTAGACTTCCATTTTTATATAAGTTTGCATCGGATTTAGATACGTTCGAGCATCGAATTATTTATTATGAGACAAGCAGGGGATGTCCTTTCTCATGTAGCTATTGCTTAAGTTCAATTGATAAAAGAGTAAGATTTCGTGATCTTGATTTGGTGTATCAAGAGTTACAGCTGTTTTTAGATAAAAAGGTACCACAGGTGAAGTTTATTGATCGTACGTTTAATTGTAACAGAAAACATGCAATGGGAATCTGGCAGTATATAAAAGAACATGATAATGGAATTACGAATTTTCATTTTGAAATAGCAGCGGATTTACTGAATGAAGAAGAATTAGATTTCTTAGCGACTTTAAGACCTGGGCTAGTACAGTTGGAAATCGGCGTGCAGTCTACGAATCCGGAGACGATTAAAGCAATCCATCGCCATATGGATTTAGAAAAAGTAGCTTACAACGTAGCGAGAGTAAAAGAAAAACGAAATATTCATCAGCATCTGGATCTAATTGCTGGATTGCCATTTGAGGATTATAAAAGCTTTCAACGTTCCTTTGACGATGTTTATGCTATGCGTCCAGATCAGTTGCAGTTAGGGTTCTTAAAAGTACTAAAAGGCTCTCTTATGGGAGAGTATTGCAAGGAATATAGTATTGTATATCATGGAGAACCGCCATATGAAGTATTTCATACAAAGTGGCTACCATATTCAGATGTCTGCAAGCTGAAAGACCTGGAAGAAATGGTAGAAGTGTATTATAACAGTGGACAGTTTGCTTATTCCATTCGATATCTCGAACATTTTTTTGAGTCAAACTTTTCTTTATACGAAGCACTTGCAACGTATTATCGAGAGAATGGTTTATTTAATTGCAGTCAGTCCAGATTAAAACGGTATATGATTTTATTGGAGTTTACGAAAGCGCTCAAGTTAAAATCAGAGGAGATCGAAGTATTAACAGAACTTATGACTTTGGATCTGTATCTACGTGAGAAATTAAAGAGCAGACCAGCATTTACAAAGGCATACGAAGATTATAAGAGTGATTATAAAGCGTTCTTAACAAATCATGCAAGTGAGTATGGATTTGGTGATCGAGTTCATATTGAACACTTTACTTATGATTTATTTGCTGCGGCGAACGAGGGCATTGTGAAGAAAAAGGATTTCTTCATCTTATTTGATTATAGTAAAGAGAAGAGTATCTTTGACGAATGTAGTTATAGCTTATTGGAAAAACAGGATTCTAAGCTTATTGTGGTAGAAAATATATAGAAAGGAAGAACTATGGCACGTAGAATAACGAAAGCAGAACGCGAACGCATCAGTGAAGTATTAGCACTTTTGGATGAGCACTATACTACAGAGTATAAGTGTTATCTAGATCATGAGAATGCATGGCAACTATTGATCGCAACAATGTTAAGTGCTCAGTGTACCGATGCAAGGGTGAATATTGTTACGAAAGATTTATTTAAGAAGTATCCATCTGTAGAGGCGTTTGCAAATGCAGATTTAAAAGAGTTAGAACGTGACATTCATTCTACAGGTTTTTATCATAACAAGGCAAAAAATATCATCGCATGTACCCGAACGTTGTTAGAGAAGTACAATGGAGAAGTACCTAATGATCTAGAGGCATTAACCAATCTCGCGGGTGTCGGACGAAAGACAGCTAATGTTATTCGAGGCAATATCTTTAACGAGCCGAGCATCGTTGTTGACACTCATGTGAAACGAATTTCTCGTAAGTTAGGATTTACGAAAGAAGAGGATCCGGAAAAGATTGAATTTGATTTAATGAAGGTGCTCCCAAAGGATCATTGGATTCTTTATAACATACAGATCATAACTCATGGGAGAGGATTATGTACGGCAAGAAGTCCTAAGTGCGATGAATGCTTTTTGTCACATCTATGTAAGGGGAAGAGTCAATGAGAAACGCATATATGGCTATAGATATCGAAACAACAGGACTAAGTCCGGACAATGCTCAAATAATTGAAATTGGTGCTGTTGTAATTGAAGATAAGAAAGAAGTAGCGCGATTTTCAAGGTTAATAAATCCGGGATGTAGCTTACCACAAAGGATTGTGGAGTTAACAGGAATTACAGATGAGATGTTAAGTCGTGCTGCTTATGAGGCAGAAGTAGTTGGGGAATTTCTAGATTTTTGTAATGAAGTTATGGCTAATTACGAAGAGACAGATATTATTCTAGGTCATAATGTTGCGTTTGATTATAGTTTTATCAAAACAGCAGCAGTCAGACTAAATCGATCATTTGAGAGAAAGGCTATCGATACCTTACAGATCGCTAGAAAGTTTCATTCGGATCTTCCTAGCAAAAGTCTGGACAATATGTGTGCTTATTACGGGATTGCTCGTGAGATAAGCCACCGCGCTTTTGAGGATGCGATTGCGGCCTCTGACTTATATGAGAGAATGAAAGAGAAATTTAGTGAGACTGAGGCGGATGCCTTTGAGGCGGTAGCGATGTTGTATACACCAAAGAAGCAGGAGCCAATGACGTTGAAGCAAAAAAAGTATCTCCTTGATCTGGTGAATTATCACCAGTTAGAGATACCTGATAATTTAGATGATTTTACGAAAAGTAAAGCATCTAGATACATTGATAAAATTATACTAGAGCATGGGATGATTTCTCGCAGATAGCGGTGAGTTTTTGAACCAAAGATTCTTTCAACGGTGAGTTGAGGGCAATTGCCTGAGCAAGTAGATCTTGTAAGGCATCTTGGTTTTGCTCATCCGAATAAATCATCGCTAAGGTTAAAAAGGTTTGCGAGATATCACTTTTTAAGGTTAAGGCATAGTTTAATACTTTTTTTGTATTTAAAATATCTCTTTTTGCATATAACAGCTGCCCCCAGAGATTGAGATTTCGAATCAGCAGAGTGTAGTTTTGGTCGTAAGCTGTAAGTTCGTTGAGATTTGCACTTCCATAGGTGAGTTTTAAATCGGTATTCGAAATTCCAGAAAGATTCACGATCTTTTGTCCCTTTAGTTTTAAAAGCTGCTCTTGGATATAAGTAATTTCTTGATCATCGCTATCAGAAAAAGGGAGATTTTCAAAGTCAATTGTGATATAATCAAGATTAGAGATATCTTTACGACGTGTCAGATTTGATTCCCGTTCACGCGCCCAAAATTCTTCTGAACTCTTTTGGGCAGTTTTATCACTTTTTTTTCGTTGGTATGTAAGCCAGAGAATAAATATTATGAAGCAACATAGAATGGTTGGCATATTATTTACGACCTTTCTTCCGTATCAGATATTTACTGAAATAAATAAAAATGAGGTGAATTGAAATGAATTTTCATAGTAAAAAAACACAGCGTACCATAGCAATCGTAATCGTTGTAATTCTTATTGCCGCTATGGTAATACCATCAGTTGTATCTATGTTTTAACTAGAGCATTCTTTTTAAATATACATAAGATAAGCTGAAATGTCAAACAATAGGAGTATGTTGAATATTGGAGGTTTTTCTATGAGGAAAGCGCAATATTTTAGTATACTTCCTATTGTTTTTTTCTGCGCATTTTTTTGCGTCGGGTGTAGGAATAAGGAGATGGACCCTTTTGAAATAGAGAACCATCAAACTCCAATTGTAAGAGAATCTGTTGAACCCACAGATACCGTGGAAGATTCACAGGTTTCGGTGACAAATACTAAGATTTCTTATCAGTTAGTAAGTAAGGACGAGATATTAATTAAAGCAAATTATGTGATTGGTGAGTTTAAAACTAATTTTTCAAAATCTTCTGAATCTAGAAAAAAGAATATTAGAAATGCAGCGAAGAAGATCAATCGAAGCGTGCTCTATCCAGGAGAAGAATTTTCAATCAGCGAGCATCTTCTGCCGTTTACCGTTGAAAATGGATATTATCCGGCTGGAACATTTGTGAATGGTAGAGTAGTTAACAGTCTTGGAGGAGGGGTGTGTCAGGTATCTACAACCCTTTATAATGCTGTCTTGGATGCTGAATTAACTGTGACTGAACGTCACGCACACTCCAAAGCAGTAAGTTATGTAGAAGTAGGTAGAGATGCTGCGATTGCTGAAAATCAAAAGGATTTTCGGTTTGTGAATTCCTTGGATGTTCCGATTGTAATTGAGGCTGTCGTAACCGGCTATGATACCTTGATTTTGCGAATTCGTTGTGTAAAACGTTACAGGGACGTAAATCGTCAGGTGACTTATGAGACTAAGATTTTGGAAGAAATTGAACCAGAGGAACCAATCATTACTTATGATATTTCAAAGCCGAATGACTATATTCGTGTAATACAGTCAGCTTACAAGGGATATAAAGCAGAAGTATATCGTATTGTAACGGTTAATGGGGAGGAAGTAGAGCGTGTTAAGATCAGTTATAATGAGTATGAAGCATCCCCACAGTATATGGTAGTCGGTAAAAAGTAGGCTTGAAACATTGGAAAAAACAGTGTATACTAACTGATAATCATTGACAAGAAGGAATGCTTTCATAGACGTTCCTGGTAATAAGAGAGGAAGAGCTTATGAAAGGTAGATCGGCTGGAAAAGTAAAAGAAATCGCTTTAAAACGTTCGGTATTAAAAGAATTATCGAGTGTACTGTGCAAAGACATTCAGAAACCACAGGTGGGGATTGATGCTTCAGGCTGCATATTGGATGATGAGAATTCTTTATTGACAAGTGTTGCGACGATGGAAGGCCTTACAGATACGTTTGTGATCAGTACCATTAATCGAGCATTAAATAATTTGTATATTCAAGAAGCATCTCCAATTGGTATAACGATGTCACTAACCCTTCGTTATGGTGCTTCTGAGCAGGAGATTAAAAAGCTGATGAGAGTGATCTCAGAGGAGTGTACTAAACACGGGATTCCTGTTTTAGGAGGAGAAACAACAAGAAGTAGATCAGCTTGTGAACATATATTAACGATTCAAGCGCTTGGAACTAAGAAACTTTCTAGAAACATAAAAACAGATTTAACAGGGTTACAGATTGTAATGGCTGGGAATGCAGGAATGGCTGGGACTATTCAGATATATGAGAAAGAAAGTGAAAAATTAAGAACTCGGTTTAGCGAAAGATTCTTGCATGGAATTAATCCAATGAAGCAGCAGTTATCAGTGAGAGAACAAAGAAAGATTGCAGGAGATGTAATCTGTGCTCATGATGTTTCAGAGGGAGGTATTTTCACAGCTCTTTGGGAGATGGGAGAATATCTGAATTGCGGTATGCGTATTACATTACCTAACCTGTTGTTATCGCAGGAAACGATTGAGTTGAGTGAATTTTTCGACATCAACCCTTATCTATTATTTTCTCTTGGATGCTCCATTTACGTTACCGCAGATGGAGGCGGTCTAGTCGATCGTTTTACACAGGAAGGAATACGTGCAGCGGTCATTGGAACACTAACAGGCGATAGTGATCGTATTCTGGATAATGAAGAGGAAATTCGATATCTCGAACCTTTTAAAGGGGATGAAATGTACAAGTTATAATACTTGGTACGTCGTATTTCGTCGAAAAACATGCTAACTTCGAAAATTAGTTGCTTAGAGGCTGACTTATGTGATAGAATCAGTACTATGAGTAGATAGCTCAAAGTACTGAAGAATCACAATGTGAAGTAGATATATTTACGTGCTAGTGCAAAAAGTTCTTTGAGTTGTAAGTTTTATAATAATATAAGATTTAATTGTCTCTACGCGATGGCGTATTGATACATAGGAGGATGAAGGATGGCAGGTATTAATGTAGAGTATATTAATCCATTCTTAGTTGCGGCTAGTAAAGTTTTAAAAGACATGGTATTCATCGATGTGAAAGTGGGAAAACCATATACAAAAGAAGCTGTATTTGGAGATAAATCCCTATTAATTATGCTTGGAGTAACTGGAGAAATGACTGGTCAGGTAATCTTGACTTTTGATAATGATGTAGCATTAGATGTTGCGTCTAAAATGTGTATGATGCAGTTACCTGCACTTGATGAGTTAGCGGAGAGTGCAATTTCTGAACTTTGTAATATGATTTTAGGTAATACAGCTACGGTATTCTCAACAAAAGGAATCGCAATAGATATTACACCGCCTACAATATGTAAAGGAACGGTAATGTTTACAAACAATTATGCAGCAAATATCTGTATTCCATTAATCTATGAAGACGATAAAAAAATAGAGATCAATGTTGCGATCAAAGAGCATTAGAATACCAGTCAATTTAGAAAGGATTTGGTAGAATGAATATAGTATTATATGAGCCGGAAATTCCAGCGAATACTGGTAATATAGGACGTACATGTGTGGCAACAGGAACAAAGCTACACCTAATAGAACCATTAGGATTTAGTTTGAATGAAAAAGAAATTCGTCGTGCAGGACTTGACTATTGGAAAGATCTCGATGTTACTGTTTACGATGACTTTGATGATTTCTTAGCAAAAAATCCAAATGCGAAGATTTATATGGCAACAACAAAAGCAAGACACGTATACACAGAAGTTTCTTATGAACCTGACTGTTTTATCATGTTTGGTAAAGAGAGTGCAGGGATTCCAGAAGAAATTTTACTCGAGCATAAGGATACGTCAATTCGTATTCCAATGATCGGGGATATTCGTTCTCTAAATCTAGGTAATTCAGTGGCTGTTGTTTTATATGAAGCATTACGACAGAATAATTTTGAACATATGAGATTATTAGGTCAACTTCACCACCATAGCTGGGATGAAGCAAAGTAAATTATGAATATGAAAAAAGGCCGCACATAAGTAGAATACTTATGTGCGGCCTTTTGGTTACTATAGACAATTATTTTTGTCTATAGTAAAATGGAGATAATAAAGATTAGTTGATTTGATTGTAAAAGTGAAAGTATGGTGAGATTATGAATGAAAAGGCTTTACGCGTTTTAGAGTATACAAAAATTATTGATCGTTTAAGTGGATTAGCAGGATCTGCTTTAGGTAGAGATAAATGTAAAAATTTAATGCCATTAGTAAATCTACATGAAATTGAAAGGATGCAGAAGGAAACAAGCGATGCCCTAGCAAGGATTTATGCAAAGGGAACACTATCCTTTTCTGGAATACCTGATGTACGTGGATCATTAAAACGATTGGAAATCGGAGCAACCTTAGGGGCAGGAGAGTTATTAAAGATTAGTTCGGTTCTTACAGCAACCTTAAGAGCTAAGAACTATGGATATAATCAAAAGAATAGCGGAGAAACGCAGGAAGCAGCTCAGGATAGTCTGACGGAGATGTTCCAGCTATTAGAACCACTATCTCCGATCAATACAGAGATTATGAGATGTATCATCTCCGAGGAAGAGATCGCAGATGATGCAAGTGCTGGTCTTAAAAAAGTTCGTAAAAGCATTAAAAATACGAATGATAAGATTCATGAACAATTAGGATCTATTATGAATGCAGCTGCAGCAAAAGGACAGCTTCAGGACGCCATTATTACAATGCGTAACGGACGTTATTGTGTACCTGTAAAGCAGGAATATAAAAATACATTTCAAGGTATGATGCACGATCAGTCTTCGACTGGTTCTACCGTATTCATTGAGCCAATTGCAATCGTAAAACTTAATAATGAATTGGCAGAATTAGCGGTCAAAGAACAGGAAGAGATTGAAAAGATACTTGCTGAACTTAGTAGTATGGTAGGAGTGGAAAGAGAAAATATCGAATATGATCTAAGAACCTTGGCGGAACTTGACTTCATCTTTGCAAGGGCACAATTGTCGAAGCAAATGAAAGCTTCAGAACCAAAGTTCAATGATAGGCATTATATCAATATCAGAAAAGGACGTCATCCGTTAATTGATTCTCACAAGGTAGTACCGATTGATATTTATCTTGGTAGTGAGTTTGATCTGCTTGTTATAACAGGACCAAATACTGGTGGTAAAACGGTTTCTTTAAAGACCGTAGGTCTATTTACTTTAATGGGACAATCCGGACTTCATATTCCAGCATTTGATGGCTCCGAATTATCCGTATTTTCTGAAGTTTATGCAGATATCGGAGATGAGCAGAGTATTGAGCAGAGCTTGAGTACCTTCTCCTCTCATATGACAAATACAGTATCAATCTTAGAAAAAGCGGATGAAAATTCTCTTGTCTTATTCGATGAGCTTGGTGCCGGTACTGACCCAACAGAAGGTGCCGCTTTAGCAATGTCTATTTTATCGTATCTTCATGAAAGAAAGATTCGTACGATGGCTACAACTCATTATAGTGAATTAAAAATCTTTGCACTTTCAACGCCAGGTGTTAGCAATGCGTGTTGCGAGTTTAGTGTAGAAACCTTACGTCCTACGTATCGTCTATTGATTGGTATTCCAGGTAAGAGTAATGCATTTGCGATTTCTCAGAAACTTGGATTAAATGCACAAATCATTGAATGTGCCAAAGGATTTATCCAAACTAAGGATGAAAGTTTTGAAGATGTGATTAGCAATTTGGAAGCAAATCGTATCGCGATGGAGAAAGATAAAGAAGAAATCACAAAATATAAAGCTGAAGTTGAACAATTGAAAAAACGATTAACCGAGAAAAATACGAAAATTGACGCGGCAAAAGATAGAATCTTGCGTGAGGCAAATGAGCAGGCACGTCATATCTTACAGGAAGCAAAGGATTATGCTGACGAAACCATACGTAAATATAATAAATGGGCTTCTACTTCTGGAGTTAACAAAGAGATGGAAAATGAGCGTGCTGCACTTCGTGAACGTCTGGGTGAGACGAACTCTAAATTAACCGTTCAGAAGAAGAAAAATAAGAAAAATGTAGCTAGCGACTTTAAGATTGGCGATACCGTTCATGTAATTTCTCTCAACTTAAAAGGTACGGTAAGCACGTTGCCGAATGCAAAAGGTGATATGTATGTACAGATGGGAATTTTACGTTCTTTGATCAATATGAGCGATCTGGAATTAGTGGATGAAGAGACAATCGTGGCACCGAATCTGACAAAAACTCAGAGTGGTAAAATTCGTATGAGTAAATCTAGTACGATTAGCCCTGAATTAAATATCATTGGTAAGCGAGTGGATGAGGCATTGCCTATGGTAGATAAATATCTTGATGACGCATATTTATCTCATTTAACTAAGGTTACAATCATTCATGGACGTGGTACAGGAGCATTAAAAGATGCGGTACATGCTCATCTAAAACGTACGAAATATGTGAAATCATTCCGACTTGGAAACTTTGGTGAAGGTGACCACGGTGTGACAATCGTCGAATTTAAATAAACTTTGGTAATAACAGGAGGGGTTTGATGGCAACAAAGCAAAAGATATTGATTGTAGATGATGATGCAAATATTGCAGAGCTAATTTCTCTATATTTAGCAAAAGAATGTTATGATACATTAATTGTTTATGATGGCGAAGAAGCAATTAG
Organism: Clostridiales bacterium; assembly: GCA_029098165.1. Classification (GTDB taxonomy): domain Bacteria; phylum Bacillota; class Clostridia; order Lachnospirales; family Lachnospiraceae; genus Lachnoclostridium. The sequence goes on along the minus strand of JAQXNU010000235.1, from coordinate 13,072 downwards.
CAAATTTCGAGAATTTCAACCAGATCTAATCTTACTGGATCTTATGCTTCCTGGTATCGATGGATATGAAGTATGTCGAGAAGTACGAAAGACTTCAAAGGTACCAATTATCATGTTGTCTGCGAAAGGGGAGATCTTTGATAAGGTATTAGGTCTGGAACTTGGTGCGGATGATTATATGATAAAGCCTTTTGACTCCAAAGAGCTTGTTGCCAGAGTAAAGGCAGTACTCCGAAGAACGGCAGTGACACCTGCTGCGAATGAGATTGATACAAGTGAAAAAGGCGACTTTGTAAGCTATCCTGACTTAGTGATCAATCAGACCAACTATTCGGTAACCTATTATAATCAGCCGATTGAGATGCCTCCAAAGGAACTGGAGTTATTCTATTTCCTTGCGGTTCATCCAAATCAAGTATTTACAAGAGAGCAGTTATTAGATCATATCTGGGGATATGAGTATATTGGTGATACAAGAACCGTCGATGTCCATATCAAACGACTTCGTGAAAAGATCAAAGATCACACTGCATGGAGACTATCTACAGTATGGGGAATCGGATACAAATTTGAAGTACGTAAGAACTAGCAGAATACATTGCCATGTATAAAAGAGAGGATGTGGCTTTTTCATGAAGAGAAAGGCATTACTAAAACTGATCATCTGCTATGTTGTTACCGCTGTTCTGATGCTTCTACTATTAAATACGTATGGTAGGCACCGTATGGAACGCAAACTTTTAGAACGTAAGCAGGATGAGTGCTATAACCAGGCAGAGAGGATCGTTAGTGAATATGCAACACCTTATTATTCCTCCAATCTATCCTATTCGGAGATGATGAATCAGTTGCGAACCTTAGGAGATTTTTTAGGTGCAAGGATTTGGGTAATCAATATAGATGGAGAGATCATCTTAGATTCCAAAGGGGATATGCGTAGTGTGAATATTCTGGATAAGATACCGACATTTTTAGATCAGACATTTACGAATAATGTTATGATTCGAGGAACGTTTCGAGAACCAATGTTAAGTGTTATCATGGGTATTCCATACAACTATTCCATCCGAGGTTACATCTGCATATTAACACCGATGTCAGAGGTAGATGCAGATTCGGTTTATTATCTTGATTTTATCAATATTGTTTTTGTTGTTTTTCTGATCTTTTTGCTTTTGATCTTTACTGTGATTTACTTCTTTGCTATTTATCCAGTAGATAAATTAAAGAAGATTGCGATGGAATATGCAAAAGGACACTTTGATGAAAGACTCGTACTGCATTCCAATGATGAGTATAAGGATCTTTGAGATGCGATTAAATTTATGGCAGATGAGTTAAAAAGTCTGGATGATTATCAAAAGAAGTTTGTAGCGAACATATCCCATGATTTTCGATCGCCATTAACGTCGATTCGTGGTTATGCGGAAGCAATCGTAGATGGTACGATTCCGTATGAGGTGCAGAACAAATATCTTGATATCATCTTGTTTGAAACAGAGCGTTTGACAAAGCTGACGACGAATTTGCTAGCGCTAAATAGTTTTGATCAAAAAGGTGCAATGTTAGACATTCGATCCTTTGACGTAAATGAGGTCATAAGAAAGACAGCTGCAACTTTTGAAGGTTATTGTACCAAGAAACGAATTGTGTTAAATCTTGAATTCTCTGCAAAAGAGACTTATGTGGATGCAGATAAGAGTAAAATACAGCAAGTCCTATATAATCTACTGGATAATGCGATTAAGTTTAGCAACACGGATTCAAAGATTCAGATTAGGACAGAAGAAAAGGGATCGAAAGTATTTGTTTCAGTTAAAGATCATGGCATCGGAATTCCAAAAGACAGCTTGAAAAAGATTTGGGAACGATTCTATAAAACGGATACTTCACGAGGTAAGGATAAAAAGGGTACTGGCTTAGGTCTTTCCATTACGAAGGAAATTATTACAGCACATCAAGAGAACATCAATGTAATAAGCACAGAGGGAGTCGGGACGGAATTCATTTTTACACTGCCTAGAAGCGACTGATTGTTTACAAATTCTTCATAGTTCGTTCATATGTATGTGATAAAATTAATCTTAGTCTCTCGGATTAAGATGTGGTTCAAGTGAGCGAATAAATCAGGATTAGAACTTGGAGGACATGTATGGATACAAAGAGGACCAAGCCAGATAATGAGTTTACGTTTATTCAAGAAAAGGTAATTCCTCGACGTAAGAACAAGATTAAAAAGTTAGTGCTGGCAACGATTAGTACTATATTCTTAGCGACTTTGTTTGGAGTGATTGCACGAATTGTATTTATGAAGTCAGAAGGACTGGTAAATAAGATTCTGGGAATCGATACAACCAAACGAGCTGAGATATTGTTTCCATCAGATCCATCAGAGGGTATGGAAGGCAATGGAGCGGACCAGAAATTAACGCAAGATCCTATTTCCACGGGAGCAGATATTTCAACGATACAGGCTTCCCCGCAAGCTACTGTGAGTGTGACACCAGAGCCAACTCCTACACCAGAACCAGAAGTAGCACCAACGATCGTTGAGCATAAGATTACAGCAACGATTAATGATTACGAGAAGATCCTTCTTGAAATTAAAAAGTTATCCAATGCAGTGAATAATAGTTTGGTTACGATTACTGCAATTGAGAATAAAGAGGATTGGGCGGATGAACCTTTTGAGTCCACTAAGACGAGCACTGGAATTATTTTAGGTCAGAATAATGCAGAATTAATGGTTTTAGTTGATTATAGTAAAGTAAAAGGGTCCAATGAGATCGATGTATCTTTCCCAGGAGGTTTTGTTGTTGGGGGAGAGATCTGGAATTACGATAGAGATTATAACTTAGCGGTCATTGCAATCAAGCTGAAAGATATAGCACCTTTACAACTTTCAGCAATTAAGTATGCAGACTTAGGGGAGTCCTATTCTTTAACGGTAGGAACGCCGATCATCGGATTGGGGCAGCCAAATGGCATAGTCAATTCAATGGAACTAGGTATGGTTACCAGTAAGGGAACTTCTTGTTATATTATGGACAATCGTCTGGATTTATTTACGACAGATATAACGAATAATTCGAACAGTGATGGTGTCATCATCAGTATGGACGGAAAAGTAGTAGGAATTATCACGCAGGTAATGAAAGAGAATTCTGATACGAATATCTGTACCGTGATTGGAATATCAAGATTAAAACCGATCATTGAGAAATTAACGAATAAGTATGATCGAATCTTATTGGGCGTTACTGGCCAGGATATTCCGGCTTCTATTTTGAAGCAGTATGAATTGGAAGCGGGAATCTATGTAACGAAAGTATTGCAGGATTCACCTGCATTTAATGGTGATATCAGACAAGGAGATATCATTACAGGAATTAATGATTATACCGTTAGTTCGATTACGAATCTTGCAAGTATCCTAAATAACTATCAACCGGAGGATGAGATCAAAGTAGTTGTTTCTCGTCTGTCCAAGGGAGAACGGGTACAAAAGGAACTGATGGTTACATTATCAAAGAAGTAACGTTCGATTTCGAATATCAGATTATTAGCTATGTTGTGATGCTATGGTAAGGATAGCATTGCGACATAGCTTTTCTTATGTATTGCTGAAGATACCCAGTGAATTAAGGCTTTATATATTCGAACTAGTGGGGTATAATAGAAATAAGGTTGAGATTAGAAAGGCTAGGGAGACTAGATGAGATATTTGAATGAATTAAAAGATGGAGAAATGTTTAAAGAAGTCTATCTTTGTAAGCAGCTAAATGTATTAAAGACAAAAGCAGGAAAGAATTATTATTCTATGATTGTTCAAGATAAAACAGGTACTAAGGATGCTAAGGTTTGGGAGTTAGGTCCTGGAATCGAACATTTCGACAATATGGATTATATACATATTGAAGGTCAGGTTACCAGTTTTCAAGGTGCCCTTCAATTGAATGTAAAAAGAGTCCGTAAATGTCAAGAAGGCGAATATGATGTTGCTAATTATATGCCTTCAACCGACAAAAATGTAGATGAAATGTATCGTGAACTGTTAACTTATGTGAACAAGATTAAAGAGCCACATGTAAAAGAGTTAGCTCAAAGCTTTTATGAAGATAAGGATTTCGCAAAGAAATTTAAGCAGCATTCTGCAGCAAAGAGTGTGCATCATGGATTTATGGGCGGATTATTAGAGCATACACTCGGTGTAACGAAAATGGCAGATTACCTTGCAGATAACTATCCTTTCTTAAAACGTGATTTATTATTAGTATCTGCAATGTTCCATGATTTAGGAAAATTAGAAGAATTATCGACATTTCCTGAGAATGACTATACGGACGCAGGTAATTTATTAGGACACATCTATATTGGAACAGCAAAGTTACAGGAACGTATGAAGACAATTCCTGGCTTCCCAGTTAAGATGCAGAATGAGATCCTTCACTGTATCTTAGCTCATCATGGAGAATTAGAATACGGATCTCCTAAGAAACCAGCATTAGCAGAAGCATTGGCACTTAGCATGGCTGATAATATGGACGCAAAACTTCAGACAATGAAGGAAATCTTAAAGAATGAAGAGTCCAAAGGCGAGTGGTTAGGATTCCAGCGTTTATTCGACACAAATATCCGTAAGACTTCAGACTATTAAGATCGAAATGAAATAGGAGTTAGATAGAATGGCGTTAAAGACAGAGAAAGAGGAATTGCAAACGATTCCTCAAAAAAATGATTGTGTGCCGTTAACGATTGAAGATATTGGTGCAGATGGAGAAGGAATCGGAAGATATCAGGGCTTTACACTTTTTGTGAAAGATGGTGTAGTTGGGGATGAGTTAATTGTCCGCATTCTGAAAACAAAGACAACGTATGGCTATGCTAAGATTGAATCGATTGTGACACCATCACCATTCCGTGTGGAGCCAAAATGTAGTCTAGCTTCACGTTGCGGCGGATGCCAAATTCAGCAGTTAGACTATCAGAAACAGTTAGAATATAAGCAGAATAAGGTGAAAAATTGTATCGAGCGTATTGGTGGCATCAAAGAATATGAGATGGAACCAATCATTGGTATGGAGGATCCTTATTATTATCGTAATAAATCTCAGTATCCGGTGGGACGTAATAAGAATAATGAACTTATGATCGGTTTTTATGCTGGTCGTTCTCATTCGATCATTAATACAGATCACTGTTATATTGGAGACAAAAGCAATGAGTTGATCGTGTCAAAGATTCGTGAATACATTGAGGAGTCGGGAATTGCAGTCTACAATGAAGAAAAGCACACTGGATTACTACGACATATCTTAATTCGTGTCGGATTTACATCAAAGCAAGTAATCGTCTGCTTAGTGATTAACGGTAAGAAGATACCAAAACAGGAGTTGCTGTTGGACAAACTTCTTGCGTTAAATACACAGCAGGAGGACTTTGTAATCGAGAGTATCTGCCTGAATGTGAATAAAGAAAAAACAAATGTAATTCTAGGGAATCAGATCATCTCCTTATACAAAGAGCCATTTATCGTTGATCAGATTGGCGATATTAAGTATCAGATATCTCCATTATCGTTCTATCAGGTGAATCCAGTTCAGACGAAGAAGTTGTATGAACTTGCTCTTTCCTATGCTGATTTACATGGAGAAGAAATTGTTTGGGATCTGTACTGCGGGATTGGAACGATCTCTTTATTCCTTGCACAGCGTGCAAAACAAGTTTATGGTGTAGAGATCATTCCACAGGCAATTGAAGATGCAAAACGCAATGCTAAGTTAAATGGCATGACAAATGCAGAGTTTTTTGCTGGTGCAGCAGAAGATGTATTACCGCAGAAATATAAAGAAAGCAACGGAGCAATGTCAGCAGATGTCATTGTTGTAGATCCACCTCGTAAAGGGTGTGAACAGAGCTTACTTGATACTGTGGTTGCAATGCATCCAAAGAAAGTAGTTTATGTTTCCTGTGACCCGGCTACTTTAGCAAGAGATATCAAATATCTCGATGAAAAGGGATATCAATTAAAAAAGGTACGTCCGGTAGATCAGTTTCCACATAGTACACATGTGGAGACGGTTGCTCTCTTATTACGTATGGATAATTAAAGATATATAAAACTAGGGGCTGTAGAAAAACAGCAAAATAGATGAATGCAAGAGGCGGGGAATCGTATTAGAATTTGGCTAAGTCCAGCTGTAAGGGTAAGGCAGCCAAATTCTAAAATGATTCCCCACCTCACTTTTCGTTACTGTTTTTCACAGCCCCTTGTTTTTTCTTTATCCATAAGTTCAGTAAATTTATCTGTTGATGTAGCAGTTGCCACATCGAATTGTGATAAATTTAAGATTCAAAATATAGACAACATCACTTTATTGTGTTAAAGTATTAAGTACAAAAAGATGAGAGTCTTTATTACATAATAACTGTATAGGAGATGTTTAAATATGAAGGACGAAACGAAATGTTTACATTCCGGCTATTCACCAAAGAATGGTGAGCCTGCAGTAATGCCTATTGTACAAAGTACAACCTATAGATTTGATACAACCGAACGTATTGGAGAATTATTTGATATGCCAACTGCACCAATGTATTCTCGATTTGCAAATCCAACGGTTGATGCTGTTGAACAGAAAATCGCTGATTTGGAAGGCGGAGTAGGTGCTATGTGTACTTCCTCAGGTCAGGCAGCATCTTTATTATCCATCTTAAATCTCTGTAAAGCCGGAGATAGCTTTATTAGTACTTCTACAATTTACGGTGGCACTGTAAATTTATTTGCAGTAACACTTAAGAGATTTGGAATCGAGTGTATCTTTGTTGATGCAGAAGCGAGTGAAGAAGAATTAGATCAAGCATTTAAAGAGAATACAAGAGCTGTATTTGGTGAGACACTTGCAAATCCAGCTCTTGCAGTTTTGGATATTGAAAAGTTTGCAAAAGTAGCTCATAAGCATAAAGTTCCTTTGATCATTGATAATACATTTGCAACACCAATTCTTTGCAAACCATTTGAATTTGGTGCAGATATCGTAGTTCATTCTACATCCAAATATATGGACGGTCATGCTTTGCAGGTTGGTGGTGTCATCGTAGACAGTGGTAATTTTGACTGGACCAATGGAAACTTCCCAGAGTTTACAGAGCCAGATGATTCATATCATGGTGTAATCTATACAAGAGACTTTGGAAAGATGGCATACATAATTAAAGCAAGAATGCAGCTTATGAGAGACTTTGGATGTTTCCCTGCAGCTCATTCTGCATTCTTACTTAACCTTGGACTTGAAACTTTACCTGTTCGTATGAAACAGTACTGTGAGAATGCCTTAAAAGTTGCAAAGTTCTTCAAAGCTTCTGATAAGATTGAAGAAGTACATTATGCAGCCTTAGAAGGCGATAAATATTATGAACGTGCGAAAAAGTATCTTCCAAATGGAACTTGTGGCGTAATCACGATTGTAATTAAGGGTGGAAAGGCAAATGCCGTTAAGTTTATGGATGGATTAAAGCTTGCATCGAATGAAGTACATGTTGCAGATATCCGTACTTGTGTTCTTCATCCAGCAAGTGCAACTCATCGTCAGCTGACAGAAGAGCAGTTAGTTGCCTGTGGAATTAATCCAGGTATGATCCGTTTCTCTGTTGGCTTGGAGAACGTGGATGATATTCTTGCAGATATTAAGCAAAGTCTTGATTTAGTATAATTAAGATTTTAGATTATAAAACACTAAGAAGAAGAACCCTGGTCTACTAGTACAATTCGTTCTAATAGATCAGGGTTCTTCCTGCAATAAGGGTAGGTCAATTAAATAGATTTGTCAGTTTCTGGCTGAAATATTGATAAATACTGTTTGGCAACAGTGACTTCATTGTATTTTCTTTCATAGGTTGCTGCAATCTGTTCTCGTACTTCCTCGGAAGGAGGATCGCGGAGGAGTTCGATTATCTTTATGGCAAGCGAATGACAATCGGTGGTTGGTTCATAGTAGGAGAGAAGTCCAAGGGTTACTTCTGGTAATACACCCGATCTCGAAGTAATGACAGGAGTCTTTAATAATGCAGCTTCAATTGGAACACGTCCTGAACTTTCAAATAGAGAAGGAGCTACGACTAAGGAAGCATTTTGATAAAGACTGTTGAGGTGTTCCTCTGGAATATCGTGTAGAAATAGTACTCGATCTCCAAGGTTATATTGTTTGACATAACTTTGGAGTTCATGCGTCATATCCATACGATTTCCTATGATGATCAATTGATGAGGAATTCTCTTTTTGATCAGATTAAATGCTCGAAATAATGTGATCAGGTTTTTGCTATAAGTCTGTGAGGCAACGGAAAGAATGTAAGGTTCATCCACTGGTGTAAAGTCAGTGAATTTTGAAGCTGTCATAATTGTATTTGGTATTACTTGAATGCTTGGTTCTTTGGATGTTTTGAGATGAGACAGAATCTCTTTTTTTACAAAATCAGAAATAGTGATGATAGTATTACAGTGGTTTAGGAAATACTGATGCTTTTGCTTTGCATAAAGATAATGAAAACGTCCATAGAATTCTGGATAGTGTAGATAATATAGATCATGAATTACAAATACATGAGGAAGCTTCTTAGGTAAGCAGATTGTACTATCGTTAAAAGGATAGAATAATAGATCAATCTGTTGCTTTTTCGCGATAGAATTGATTACAAATCGATTCAGGTAATAGCATTCAGCAAAGTTAGGATGCCTTTTTTTATGCCTTAAGAAGAAATCTGATAACTTACCCGCCTGAATAAGCACAACCGTAGCTTCTGGATAATCTTCTTTTGCCTTTTCATAGTAACATTGTCTTACAAACAGATAGCAGCTATTTAGTAGGTTAATCTTTCGGAATCCTTCCAGTAAGTTTTGTGTATACTTTCCGATACTGGTATTGGTATTATTCGTTAAGAATAATAGGTTAATGCCGATTCGCATATATACTCCCTTCAACAATAGTTCGTGACAATGGTACATTTGTCAGTTTCACTATTTACAAATTATTCCATTGAGTAAATTATAAATGTGAGTACATTTTCGGTCAAGGAAGTTTCTTCTCACTCTTTCGACGCTATTGGGCAAATGGCTAAATTATATTGACGAATAGAAGATAATTTAAAGGAGAAATGGAAACTCAATAAGATAAAATAGATATACTTGACGTTTCTTTCATGTTTGATTAATATTAAATAATACACCCAAAATAGCATTAGAAATTTATAAGCAAATAGATACATAGTACGTAAAGGAGAGTCAATGTCTTTTCGAAAAAAAATAGTAAAGGTAAATCTGAAGATGGCAGTAATTCCTCTGATTACACTTCTTTCGCTTCTTATGATTGTAATTGGAGGTTATCGACATTCTTATCATTCAAGTACGTTTCAAGGAAACATCTTTCATGATGAAGATTCCTTTTTTTATGCGGTCTTGGGAGTGATCGTATTTGTGGTTATTCTGATCGTAGTTAGCTGTACCTTGTATGCGAATCGAATGGTAAAACAGTTAATGGTCCCAATTTGTGAATTGAGGGATGGCGCCAAACGAATTTCGGATGGAGACCTAACAAATAAGATTTATTATTCTGGGGAAGATGAATTTGCAATTGTCTGCCAGTCATTTAATGAAATGCAGGAACGATTAGCCGAAAACATAGAAGAAAATATTAAACTACAGCAGAAAAAACAGGAAATGATTGCGGGAATTTCCCATGATTTAAAGTCACCATTGACTTCTGTAAAAGGTTATGCACGAGGAATCCTGGAAGGAGTTGCCGATACAGAGGAAAAACAGCAGCGCTATCTTCGACAGATCGAGGCGAAGGCGGAAGAGATGGAGCATTTAATTGATGAGTTATTCTTATACTCTAAATTAGAAACGAATAAAGTATCCTACCAGTTTGAAAAGTGTGAAATCAATCAGTATGTGGAAGCAATCCAAGAGGAGTATGAAGAAGCGGGAGTACAGATAGAACTAGGTTTATCTGCAACAGATGCATACACTCTGATCGATATTAATCATATGAATCGTGTTCTACGCAATATCATCAATAACTCGATTAAGTATAATTTGAGATCTGATTTACGTATTAAGCTGCAAGTCATTGTGGAAGAGAAAAAGATTCGAATTGAAGTTGCTGATAATGGGATTGGAGTGGATGAAGATAAACTACCTCATATTTTTGAGAGCTTTTATCGGGCAGATGAAGAAAGACGAAGTCCTGAGAAAGGCAGTGGATTAGGACTTGCGATTGTAAAGAATATTGTGGAAGCACATCATGGGAGTGTCCGAGCAAAAAATAGTGGTGGGCTTGTAATTGCGATAGAATTGCCTAGAGTATAAAAAGGGCTGTTTTTACAGCCTTTTTTTCTTTTATAAAAATTTAAATAAATATATTGACAAATATTTCTACTAGGTATATAGTTAGTTACATAAGTAACAAACCAGTTAAGCATAGAAAGGAAGGAGGTTATAAGTTGAAACTTGATTTTGAGAGTGATAAACCTATTTTTCTTCAAATTGCAGAGGAAATTGAAGAAGCAATCTTTGTTGGAGCATTTCCAGAAGAGACTCAGATACCATCTACAACAGAGATATCAACTACATTTAAGATAAATCCAGCGACAGTACTTAAGGGTATGAATCGTCTGATTGATGCAGAAATCATATATAAAAGAAGGGGTGTTGGGATGTTTGTATGTAGCGGAGCGGTTGCTAAGATAACAGAAAAGAGAAAGTCAGATTTCTATACCAAGTATATTGAGAGCATGATTGTAGAAGCAAATAAATTAGGACTGAGTAAGAATGAACTGTTCAAATTTATCGAAAAAGGAATGGAGGAAGCTTGCCATGAGTGATCGGATAGGAATTGAAGTGAAGCATGTTACTAAGACATATGGAGCAAATAAGGCTTTAGACGACATCAGCATTAATTTTCAAAAGGAAACGATTTATGGTCTGCTTGGCAGAAATGGAGCAGGAAAAACAACCTTGTTTAATGTTATTACGAATCGAATCTTTCCAACAAGCGGAGAAGTATTGATTGATGGTCAGCCTGCCACAGAGAATGACTATGCACAGGAAAAAATCTATATGATGAGTGAACAGAATTGTTATCCAGAGACATATTCCGTCAATGATGTGTTTAAATGTACGAAAGCATTTTACCCTGATTTTGATCAAGAGATGGCAAAGGATTTATGCAAGAAGTTTAATTTAAATCCTAAAAAAGGAATCAGTCAGCTATCTACGGGCTATGGATCAATCTATAAACTGATTACGGCATTATGCGTAAAGGCGGATTATATTCTATTAGATGAACCAGTATTAGGATTGGATGCAAATCACAGAGATTTATTTTATCAGTGTTTGCTGGAGTCTTATGCGAAGAATCCTAGAACTTTTATCTTATCTACTCATCTGATTGAAGAGGTAGCTAATCTAGTGGAGCAGGTGATCATTATTAAGGATGGTAGAGTAATCCGTAATGAATCTTGTGAGGAATTATTATCTAGTGGATATTCAGTATCAGGTACTATAGCAGTAGTGGATGAATTTATCCGTGGAAAGAAGGTCATTGGAGAGACTGTACTGGGTGGTTTAAAGACAGTCAGTATTCTAGGTAGGTGTGAGAAAGCAAACATACCAGCTGGAATCGAGATTACGAAGTTAGACTTACAGAAACTTTTCATTGATTTAACAAATTGTTAGGAGGTTATCATGAAGCTGAAAAAAACGGTTAAGTTTAGTTTATCGACATATAAAAAACCACTTTTTATTTACTATAGTATTATAATTGGATGCCTTCTCGTAGGTCTTTTAGCCATGAATCTTAATACGGACCATACCGTGAAAATCGGGGGACTTGAATTAACAACAATCATATTCGTATTTGTCATGGGACTTACGTCTTTTCGTTCGGAATTATATTTGTATCTGCAAAATGGAATATCGAGAAAAACGGCATGTATTAGTTATTTTATCACGGCTGTAGTCGTTACATTATTTATGGCATTTGTTGAGTCAATGTGTTATACAATCATTGGAAAGAATTCTACATTTCAATCCGCTTTCCTTCAGGTGTATACAGAAATGTCCAATCGAAATTTTCTCTATATTGTAGCAACTTCATTTTTGTGGAACTTTTTCGTTTACTTTGCAGCTAGTATTGTTGGATATTGCATTGCAGCATTGTATTACCGAATGAACCGAGTATTAAAACTATCCGTATCTATTGGTGTACCTGTTACGTTTCTTATTATTTTGCCTCTGATAGATGAATATTTGGCGAAAGGTGCGATTGGAGATTTTGCCAAAAGAGCCGCCTTATTTATTGTGGGAGTGAATGGCACAACATATCATCCTATTCATTGGATGATCTTCTGTCTGATCGTTACACTACTTTCAGAAGGAATCTCTTATCGATTAGTAAAGGAAGCAGTAATCAAGAGCAAATAACCAATAAGAATGTTATCATCATTGAATCAAAGATAGGTATAAAAAGGGCTGTGAAAAACAGCAAAAAGAACAATGAGGAGAGAGTCGGGGAATCAAAATAGAATTAGGCTAAGTACCGCCAAAAGGGAAAGGCAGCCAAATTCTAATATGATTCTTCGACTCTCTTGATTATTTCCTTGCTGTTTTTTCACAGTTTCCTTTTTTGAATTCCTCATCTTCATTCATTTGATATACGATCTTACCATTAATGATCGTATAGAGACAATGGGTGAAGATTTCCATTGGATTACCATCAAAGATTGCAATATCGGCATCTTTGCCAGGTTCAAGAGTACCAACTCGGTGATCTACACGACAGATTTTTGCAGCGTTACTCGTAATCGCCAGCAGTCCGTCTGCAATGCCAAGACCATTTTTAGCGGCAAGCCCGGCACAGATTGGAAGGGACTGTATCAGGGATACGGGATGGTCAGTAGTAATTGCTACCGTAATACCAGCTTTATTTAGAATACCAGCAGTTTTAAATGCCATATTTTCAACTTCGATTTTACTGCGGGAAGCGAGATCAGGTCCAACGATTGCAGGAAATCC
>JAQXNU010000234.1 GCA_029098165.1 Clostridiales bacterium | reverse complement strand
CTATTTTATGGGAAGTACACAGGATAAGATTATCTATCTGACCTTTGATTGTGGATATGAGAATGGAAACACCGAAAAGATTCTGGATGCATTAAAGAAACATAATGCACATGCAACTTTCTTTGTAGTAGGACATTTTTTAGAATCAGCACCCGATATGGTAAAACGAATGGTGGAGGATGGTCATACGGTTGGAAACCATACGTATCATCATTATGATATGTCATCGATGGGAAAAGAAAAATTCCAAAAAGAAATGACCGATGTCTCAGATTTGTATAAGAGCATTACCGGTCAGGAAATGTCGATGTATTATCGACCACCACAAGGGAAATATAGTATTCAGAATTTGTCTATGGCAAAAGAATTTGGATATAAAACATTCTTCTGGAGTCTTGCATACGTTGACTGGAATAAAGATAAGCAGCCATCTCATGAAGAAGCATTTAGTAAGCTGACGAAGAGAGTGCATCCTGGTGCAGTTGTATTATTACATAATACGTCACAGACCAATGGAGAGATTATGGATGAACTGTTAACGAAATGGGAACAGATGGGCTATCAGTTTAAGACCTTGGAAGATTTAGTTGCAGCGGAATGTAAATAGGGGAATAGGAGTAGAGTGTTTAAAAGAGACATCCTAAGTAGAGTGGATTACTTTGGATGTCTCTTTTTGTGTACTCATGCACATCGAACAAAGAAGATCATTCTGCATTTAAGGCAGCCATAGTAATGTAGTTATATGGCTGATTGAAATGAGGTAAGAAGAAGGTGTCTAGTAATTTCAATTGATCGATGGTTGTTTTCTCTTGAATGGCAAGACTGAATAGGTGAATACCAAGAGAAATGTCATAACGGGAAGCCATCTGAGCGCCAATGATGGTTCGGTTATCTTTGCGATAGACGATCTTTAAAAGGACTTTTTCATTGTTCTTTTTCATAAAGGTTGCTTTTTGATAATCTTCATACGAGGTGGTCAGTACGTCAATTCCAAGTGATTTGGCTTTCTTTTCGGTAAGACCTGTCGATAACATATGATATCCCATAATACTGATTCCGTTGGAACCTTGGACTCCTATGGAAGACAATGGGGTGCTACAGCAGTTATGTGCGGCGATGATGCCGGAACGAACCGCATTGGTTGCAAGGGCGATATAATTCGATTTTTCTAAAGCGTTATCATAAACAGTTGCGCAGTCACCGATGGCATATACATCCGGTTGACTTGTCTGCTGGTGTTTATTTACTAAAAACGCTCCATTGGTAAATAGTGACAGTTCATTGTTAGCAAGCTTCGTATTGGGACGGAATCCAATGGCTAAGATGACCATATCAGCAGGATAAGTGCCTTTGTCGGTAATCACGCGTTCAACTTTATTGGAACCTTCCAGTGCTGTTACTTTTTGACCAAGCGCCAGATGAATCCCGGATTCTTTTAACACCTGATCCATTCGGTCGGTAAATTCTTGATCATAATAAGAAGATAAGCAGGTATCTGCGACATCAATGAGGGTTACATCCTTCTGACGGCGCTGAAACGCTTCTGCTAATTCCACACCAATGTAACCCGCTCCGATGACAACAACTTTATTTAGGTTGGAATCTTCAAGCTTTTGTATGACTTCGATAGCATTTTGATAAAGCTTAACAAGTTGGACATTTTCAAGGTCAATGCCTGGAATGGATGGAATTACAGGAAGAGAGCCTGTGGCTAGAATTAATTTATCATAGGATTCGATGATCGGATGATGATTGCAATCAAGGGCAATAATCTGTTTGTTTTGAAAATCCAGAGAGGTAACACAAGTCTCCATATGAATGGTCGCTCCCTTTTTTTCAAGGGCTTCTTTCGAGGAGTAAAATAGTCCGTCTGGTCCTTCGATTTGCTGACCAATCCACAAAGCCATTCCACATCCAAGAAAACTGATATTATTGTTCTCATCAAATGCAGTAACTTTCACATCTTTATAGTTATCTAGTATTGTATTGACGGCTGCAGTTCCTGCATGGTTGACGCCAACGACTACGATTTTTTGCATGGTTTCTACCTTCCAATTCTATATCTTACTTTATATCATTTTAAGACAAGTATATGCGGTTTCCATAAAAAATAATAACTACATGTAAAAGAATCTATAATAACTAATCTGCATAGTTATAACGAATCATAAATTTGACGTTTAGAAAAACGTGGGGTAAGATAA
>JAQXNU010000233.1 GCA_029098165.1 Clostridiales bacterium | reverse complement strand
CTTATTACTCATGAACATAGCGATCATAATAATGAGTATTTAATTAAGACTAAGGAATCGACGAAGACGATTCGTTATAAAAAACTACATCCATCAGAGGATGAGTATAATAGTACTGAAGTAGGAAATGTAAAGATTACTGCAGTACCAGCCTATAATAGAAATCATACGAAACAGTTCAGTGTCGGTTATATTCTTGAATTTGACGGCATTAAACTTTACCATCCAGGAGATACTTCAAAGATTGATGAGATGAAGGATCTAACAGAATTAAATCTTACTTATGCTCTTTATCCAACCGATGGAGAATATAATATGGGACCAGAAGAGGCAACAGAGTGTGCTAATATTGTTGGGGCAAAACACAACATTCCAATACATAACATGAATGTTACTATGGATCAGTTAAAAGAGAAATTTACACCAGAAGGTGTGATGATCCTGCAGTATTCTGATACGATTACATTGGAGCCATAATAAAAAAGAAGACTGTGAAAAGTACCCAATAAATTAAGTGAGAGGAGGGGAATCACATTAGAGTTTGGCTAAGTTCGTCCGAAAGGGAGGGACAGCTAACTTCTAATGTGATTCCCCTCCTCTTTTTTCGATTATGATGCACATTTTATTTATAGAAAGTGCTGTAGTGCTTCCTATGGATTTCAAAGATGGAAAATGATATGATTAATGTTATAATCAATTGTTTAGAAGTTTGTAAGATTTATAAAAAGAATTTTTTTAGAATTAAATGTTCTAATAGATATAAGCTAGCGAAAGGGGTCAATGAACATGGAACCATACCACATTTTAATGGTTGAAGATGATAAGGAAATCTTAGAAGGGGTAAGTATCTACCTTAGAAATCAAGGATATAAGGTATTTCAGGCACAGAATGGGGCACAAGGTCTTAAGGTACTGGAACAAGAAGAAATTCATCTTGCGATTGTGGATATCATGATGCCAGTAATGGATGGAATCACAATGACGATGAAACTTCGAGAAACCTATGATTTCCCGGTAATTATGCTATCAGCAAAATCAGAGGAAATCGATAAGATCACAGGACTCAATCTTGGTGCGGATGATTATGTAACAAAGCCATTTACACCGATGGAACTGATGGCACGTGTGAACTCTCAGTTACGACGCTATACACGCTTCTTAAATAAAGAAAAGGAATTACTAAATGGATTGCAAAAATCAAAGCCAGAAAATGAAGATAAAGTATATGTTGTCGGTGGATTGGAATTGAATGAAACGACCGTTGAAGTATTTGTGGATGAGAGACCAGTGAAGATGACACCTTTAGAATTCAAAATCTTAAATTTGCTGATTCGAAATCCAGGTAGAGTATTCTCACCAGATGAGATTTACGAACGTGTATGGAACGAAAAAGCAATTACAACCGATACGATCATGGTTCATATCCGAAGAATTCGCGAGAAGATTGAAATTAATCCAAAAGAACCAAAGTATCTAAAAGTCGTATGGGGAGTCGGTTATAAGATTGAAAAAATGTAAAAAGGGTGATGACATGGAGGAAGAAAAAATAAGTAGTCATAAGCAGAGATTACCGATTAGAATAATAGCGTGGATCCTTTGCTTCGTTTTTATCGGAACATGTTCGATTGCGATTGTTCAAGGAACAAAATCGGTTTTTCAGGAAAAAAAAGATTGGACAGAGTATATTGATCTGTCGGAATTAAATTATGCAAATTATGCAATGTATTATCGGGCAATGCAAGCTAAGGATCCTGGAAAGAATACAGTCGAAAGTTGCTTTTTTGATGAAGAGGTGTATACACAGGATATCTTTGAGTCTCTACCTTGGAATGCAACGATAGAGCATTATAATAGACAGCTAGACTGTAGTGATGATTTATCCTATGTGGTATTTGATAATAGCTCAAAAGAAATCTATACTAATGCTGGACAGCAAGGTCCGCTGCTAATGGAATATGTTGATGTAATAAAGAATCCACAAGCGGTGAAGAATGAGAACTGGGATCGAAAAATGAAACAGAAGTTTGGATATTATTCTGTGATTCAGTACGATGAAAAAGGAAATCCTACAATTTTAGATTGTTTCGGTAAAAATAAGGAAGAGATTTTAGCTGCTACACGCCCAATCAATCAACTAAAAACTTATGAAGTTCCGATCTATCAAAAGCTTGATAGTAGAATTATAGATTTAATCGAAGCTGATCCAGCGAGTGAGAGCTTTGAGATGTATGGCGAGGAATTTATTAAAAATGGTGTTACAATTCGTGAGAATGGCGACTACTTCTATAATTATTCCAGTTACAATTCTTCTGATAGTTTTCAAGAGCTTGTCTATCAGGCAAAGGGGTATGTAAAGCCAAGTAATATCAAGAATACTACAATGATAGTTGCGATTGAGGAACCTTTGAGAGTGGAACCATACCAAGAAACTTATTTTTATTTGGATTACTCATTCAATGTGATCCCTGATGGTTTTGTTATTGTGTACCTTATTTTATTGGTTATCATCAGTATCGCAGCTATTACTGTAGCATGCATAAAGTCACTCGGTATTGCAACAAGTTGCCTTTCAAAAATTCCGGTGGAGATTGTAGGGATTGCAGCAACAGGAGTTGTTTTGGTGGCTCAACCTTTCGCATGGTTAACGCGCTATCACTCCCGAGGTTTATTACTTCGTAATTTAGAAAACGGAAATCTATCAACAGGTATCGCGCAATTGATTGATGTGATGTTGATCTATGGTGGATGGTTCTTATATTTTGCAGTGATTTTCTTTGGTATCATCTCAGTGCTATCCAT
>JAQXNU010000232.1 GCA_029098165.1 Clostridiales bacterium | reverse complement strand
TAAAAAATCGAACGCTTACGCTGACAAGTCTATTCGTTCCAAGGTATATGCGGACATTTACGACCAGTTAAAGAGACAATTCGGGGTGACTACTTACAAGAACATCAAGAGAAATCAGTGTGACACAGCTGTGCAGGTAGTCGAGTATTATCAGTTACCTATCGTTCTTCGAGAAGCGATTGAAGATTGTAACGTACAAGCAACATTTTCGTAAATCGGACAAGCAGGAGGTGAGAACGTGAAAAAGCTAATCAATACGTGCATGGCAATACAAACAGCGTCAGCAGTAGCGGCTGCAATATCGATCATCATTATGTCATCAATGTACGAGCCGACAATCAAGGCATTTTTGATCATGGGAGTGATTTTTTTGACATCAATCGTGATTGCAGGAATCATGGCACTGATAATTGACCTGGCTAAGGAAGTTGAAATTAAGAGACAAGAGGAATCGGAACCAGTAGATGATGACGAGTTACCGATTGTAGAAGTCAAAGAAGTATGTCAGCAAAGGTCCTGTAATGCAGTGTTTTGCAATTACACAAAGGATGGAAAGTACTTATATGAAAGGGGTGAATCGGATGCCAAGATATCTTAACTGCCGATGGTGCGGACAAGTCTACAACGTATCAGCAAAGTCCCAGTACGCAGATGATAACTACACTTGTCCTAAGTGTAAAAATGAGTTAACTCGTAACGTAAAAAGCACCCAACAGCCGGCAAGCATAGTTGAGCGCTAATCAAAATTAAACAAGGTCATTATAGCATGACCGGAAAGGATTTGCAATGAAATCAACAGGAATTGTTCGTAGAATTGATGAATTAGGAAGAATTGTTATTCCAAAGGAACTAAGAAAGACAATGGACATTGAAGTTGGAACACCAATCGAGATTAGTGTGGAGGGTGATTCGATTATCCTAAACAAATATGAAATCAATTGTGTATTTTGTGGTCGTACAGAAAATGACTCTCCGTTAGTGTGTCATGAGGGCAAATTTATTTGTAAGTGCTGTATCGAGCACTTAAAGTCATGAAATCCAATGATGCACCCTGCAGAGGATGTACGGACAGAAAGCTAGGGTGTCACGATACTTGCAGTAAGTACATAGCTTATTCCAATAAAAGAAAGTCGGCTTATGGTGGTCGCATAAGAATGGCGATGGAGAACAATTATTTTTACGGAGCGATAAGCCACAGCATCAAGTTAAGAGGTGACAGACCATGAGATACTATTGGACATGCCCTTTATGTGGGGCAAATTTAGATCCTGGTGAGAAATGTGATTGTAATGAAAGGAGTAATAGAAGATGGCAATTAAGATCAATAAGCTTGAAATCGAGAATGTCAAGCGAATCAAAGCAGTAAAGATTGAGCCTACAGCAAATGGGTTAACAGTAATTGGTGGCAAGAACAAGCAAGGCAAGACAAGTGTACTAGACGGTATTGCATGGGCATTAGGCGGAGATAAATACAGACCTAGTGATGCGCAGCGTGATGATTCTACCATTCCACCAAACTTACATATTGTTATGAGCAATGGTCTCATTGTTGAACGTAAAGGTAAGAACAGTTCATTAACTGTTATGGATCCAAACGGTAACAAGGGTGGACAACAGCTGTTAAATGAGTTTGTTGAACAGCTAGCCATCGACCTACCAAAGTTTATAGAGTCATCAGCCAAGGATAAAGCTAACACATTACTACAGATTATTGGTGTTGGTCCTAAGTTAGCTGAGCTGGAACGTAATGAAAAAGAACTCTTTAATGAAAGAACTGCAATTGGAAGAATCGCTGATCAGAAAGCTAAATTTGCGAAAGAGCAGCCTTACTATCCAGATGCTCCTAAAGAACCGGTAAGCGCTTCTGAATTAATTAGGCAACAGCAAGATATTCTTGCTAAGAATGGAGAGAACCAGCGTAAGAGGGACAATGTGGTTTCTTATCAAAGAAATGTTGCAATGCTTAAGCTGCAGGTTGAAGACGCAGAACAGAAATTAAACGATCTCAAGGCAAAACTTGCTGATGCAAATCAGAACTTAAGAATTGCTGAATCAGATGCCTTAGATCTGCAAGACCAATCAACTGATGAATTAGAACAGAATATTGCAAACATCGATGCAATTAATCGTAAAGTCAGAGCTAACCTTGATAAAGATAAGGCAGAGGAAGATGCGAAAGAATACGCAGCGCAGTATGACCACTTAACTGTGAAGATTGAAGAGGTTAGAAAGACTAAATATAGTTTATTGGAACATGCTGATTTACCTCTTCCTGGGCTTTCGGTAGAAGATGGTGAGTTGACTTATGAAGGTCATAAATGGGACTGCTTAAGTGGTGCAGATCAGCTTAAAATCTCAACAGCTATTGTACGAAAGCTGAATCCGGAATGCGGATTTGTATTATTAGATAAGTTGGAACAAATGGATACGGATACTCTTAACGAGTTCGGTCAATGGTTAGAATCTGAAGGTCTCCAAGCAATTGCAACAAGAGTTTCCACCGGAGATGAATGCCAGATCATCATCGAAGATGGTTATTCCATAGATAAAAATACGACTGAGGAAATTGCGACGTCGCAACCGCAACAACCAAAGTGGAAAGCAGGTGAATTTTAATGAATATTACGAGAGGAAAGAAAGAGCAGGCTCAGAAAGTTGTTGTTTATGGTCCAGAAGGTATTGGTAAGACAACTATCGCAAGTCAGTTTCCTGATCCGGTATTTATTGATACCGAGGGAAGTACAGCTAATATTGACGTTGCACGAATGGACCGTCCAACAAGCTTTACGATGATTCTTCAACAAATTAAATACATCAAAGATCATCCGGATGTATGTAAGACATTAGTCATTGATACTGCAGACTGGGCAGAGCAATTATGTATCTCTGAGTTTTGTTCTAAAAAGCAGATTTCTGGAATTGAGGATATTGGATACGGAAAAGGTTATGTGTACGTTGCTGAGGACTTTGGGAAGATGCTAAATCTTCTTGAAGAAGTTAAGAATCTTGGTATCAATATTGTAATTACTGCACATGCACAAATGCGTAAATTTGAACAACCGGACGAACTTGGCGCTTATGATCGTTGGGAGTTAAAGCTTCAAAAGAAAACTGCACCGATGCTAAAGGAATGGGCTGACATGGTGTTATTTGCAAACTATAAAACCATGGTTGTAAATGTTGATAATCAAGGTGCGACAAAAGGGAAAAACAAGGCACAGGGCGGTAAACGTGTAATGTATACCCAACATCATCCTTGTTGGGATGCAAAGAATCGCCATGGATTGCCGGATGAAGTTCCTTTTGAGTTTAAATCGATTTCTCATTGCATTCCAGTAATGCGAAATACTACCGAAAATCAGCAACAAGAACAAGCAAAAGAAACTAAAGAAGAAATGAATCAGAAACAGCCCTCACAGCAACCTGAACGAGGTGCAACTGATCCTAAGCCAACTGCACAGGAGAAAGATGAATCAAAGAAAGAAGAAAACGATGTACCAAAGGCAGTTATGGATTTAATCAAGGCGGCTCCTTTTGATATGTACGAATCAGACATCATGGAAGTCGTTGCACAAAAGGGATATTTTCCGAAAGGTACAAGACTAAAAGCATGTGGCGATGATTTTATTAATGGCTGGGTAATTCCATTCTGGGATAAGATCCTAGACATGATTAAAGACAATAAGGCAAAACGTGGTGAGTTCATTCCTGTAAATCAGGATGAAATGCCATTTAATTAAAAGAAAAGTGAGGTAGATAACATGAGTGATGTAGTTGAAAGAGAGTTTGGCTGGGATGACCAAATTGAGAATGATGGTCCTGATTTTGTTCTTCTTCCAGAAGGAGATTATGAGTTTGAGGTGACTGCTTTTGAACGAGGCAGACATAATGGAAGTGATAAGCTTCCACCTTGCAACAAAGCAACTCTTACAATAAAGATTGCAGATTCCGAAGGAAATGAAACCAATATCAAACATAACTTGTTCTTACATAGTAAATGCGAAGGTATGTTATGTGCTTTCTTTACTTCTATTGGCCAGCGCAAGAAGGGAGAGAAAGTTACTATGAATTGGACAGCTGTTCCTGGATCAAAAGGTCGTTGTAAGGTTGGAATTAAGACTTATGAAGGCAAGCAATATAATGAGATCAAAAAATTCTACGAGCCAGTAGAGGGACAGCAAGTAGGTAAGTCGTGGAAGGATGGATTCTAAAATGGAGCTTAGACCGTATCAGGAAGAGTCAAAAACTGCTGTTTTTGAAGAATGGAATAAAGGTAATTTAAAAACATTACTTGTTCTTCCTACTGGGTGCGGTAAGACTATTGTATTCGCTAAGATTACAGAAGATTGTGTCAGAAACGGTGAGCGAGTTCTTATACTTGCCCACCGTGGCGAACTTCTTGACCAGGCATCTGATAAAATCGCAAAAGCAACAGGTCTTATGTGTGCAACCGAAAAGGCAGAACAATCATGCATTGGTAGTTGGTTTCGTGTAGTCGTAGGATCCGTTCAGACTTTAATGAGAGAGAAAAGATTAAGTCAATTTGATAAAGACTACTTTGATACCATCATAATTGATGAAGCGCATCACTGTATTTCAGATAGTTATCAGAATGTATTAAGACATTTCAGTGATGCTAAGGTTTTGGGTGTAACAGCTACACCTGATCGTGGAGATATGAAAAACTTAGGAAGTGTATTCCAGTCATTAGCTTATGAATACACATTACCTAAGGCAATTAAAGAGGGTTATCTAACACCGATTAAAGCGCAGACAATACCACTTAAGTTAGATCTTACTGGTGTTGGTACCCAAGCGGGTGATTTTAAGACTGCTGATCTTGGAACAGCATTAGATCCATATCTGTATCAGATAGCGGATGAAATGGCTAAATATTGTTTGAACCGAAAAACAGTTGTATTTCTACCATTAGTTAAAACAAGTCAGAAGTTCCGAGATATCTTATGCGAGAGAGGTTTTAAAGCAGCTGAGGTAAATGGTAGTAGCGCAGACAGAGCAGAGATACTGCAGGACTTTGAAAATAATAAATACAATGTACTTTGTAATTCAATGCTACTTACGGAAGGTTGGGACTGCCCTAGTGTGGACTGTATTGTTGTACTAAGACCAACAAAAGTCAGAGCACTATATAGTCAGATGGTAGGACGTGGTACTAGATTGTTCCCAGGAAAAGAAAGTTTATTGTTATTAGACTTTTTATGGCATACAGAACGACACGAACTATGCCATCCAGCTCATTTGATTTGTGAAAACGACGAAGTAGCTCAGCAAATGACTAAGAATTTAGAGGAATCTGCAGCATGTCCGGTTGACCTTGAAGAAGCAGAGAAGAAAGCCTCAGAGGATGTTATTGCACAACGTGAGGAAGCTCTCGCTAAGGTCCTTAAGGAAATGAAGAACCGTAAACGTAAGTTAGTTGATCCATTGCAATTTGAAATGTCAATACAAGCAGAGGATTTAACAAACTATGTTCCATCCTTTGGATGGGAAATGGGGCCAGCTAGCGATAAGCAATTAGCAAAATTAGAGAAGCTTGGAATCTTCCCTGATCAGATTGACAATGCAGGCAAGGCCACAAAATTATTGGAACGTCTCGAAAAGAGAAGAACAGCGGGGCTTACAACTCCTAAACAGATTCGATTCTTAGAAAGTCGAGGTTTTAATCATGTTGGAACATGGCAGTTTGAAAGTGCTAAAAACATGATTGATAGAATAGCAGCTAATGGTTGGAATATCCCTCATGGCATAATTCCAAACGAATATGTACCAGAACCGGTAAGAAATGAGGCATTTGGATGGTAGATAAACAATACGATATCTTAGAATTATTGCAATATATCGACCCAAGTCTATTAGACTATCAGGAATGGATAAATGTAGGAATGGCGTTAAAGGATTCTGGTTATACCGCCGCAGATTGGGATAGTTGGAGCAAATCAGACATTCGTTATAAGAAGAATGAGTGTTTTCGTAAGTGGGATTCTTTTCATGGCTCAGCCACACCTGTGACAGCTGGAACAATTGTTCAAATGGCTAGAGATCATGGATCACCTTCCTGTATCTGTAGTTCACTGAACTTCAGATACAGGTTAGAAACCAGATAGGTTTTTTCTCTGGTCATGCATTCAACAAGATGCAAACGGTGTCTTGTGAGGCGTTTAAGAGCCAAGAACTGGCTTCCACGCCAAGGCTCAGTTTCAATGTTTCCTGCACGTGCATAATCAGAAATAACAAAGGCATCAATGGGATCAGATTTACCTAATCCGATATAAGACTTTTTGTAATTAGCTGTACACTTGGGATTGAGCACAAAAACAAAAGGTTTGAAATGCATCAGTTCCTCGCAGGAAGAGAGAAAGTTTGCGATGTGAATGCTATAAACAGAGGTAGACTCTAAAGCAGCAACAATCGTATTTAGATCAGGGTGTTCTTTCAAACACTCAAGAATCTTCTTGGCTAGCTCTTCAGCCCCAGGCTGATTGTTAGCAAAAGAGGAGTTTATGTATTTATTTTTGTAAAAATCCAAAGCGCAAACATAGTTGGATTTTGAACTGACGTCAATACCGACGTAAAGCGTAGATAATGGGTTAATCTTTAACATGATATCACCCGCCTTTCCGATTAAGTATTCTTGGAACCTGAAGAAAAAGGTTTATCCTGGGAATCATAT
>JAQXNU010000231.1 GCA_029098165.1 Clostridiales bacterium | reverse complement strand
ATTTATGAAGAAATCGATATGTATGCCGATTCTGCAGATGATCTTGTACATGAGCTTCTTCAGCAAAATGTATATAAGAATCAGGCATTGGGCTATATTATCTCTGGTACGAAAACGAATGTAAAAAGTTTCACAAGACAGCAGCTACTTGATTTTATGAAACTGCATTATCGTGGGGAAAATATGTTGATTTCCGTAGCGGGTAACTTCGATGAAGAACAATTACATCGGGATATTGAAACCTATTTTTCATGTATTCCAGGTACGAATCCAAAGGCGTTAGGAGCAGGCAATCAGTTCTTACAGAAAAATCTGAAGCTACAGCCATATGAGAAAAAGTATTCGAAGGACAATTCTCAAAAGCCGGTATATCATAGCTGCTTTTGTACCCGTCACAAAGAGAATGAGCAATTACATATGAATATTGCTTATGACTCTATTTCATTAAAATCCGAAGACTCGATTGTTTTCTCCATTTTTAATTCTATGTTTGGCGGCAGTAACAATTCAAGGCTATTCCAACGTATCCGAGAGGAACTCTCTTTGGTGTATTCCATCTACTCCTATGGAAGTTCATTTGAAGAAGTTGGCTTATTCCATATTGATATTACGGTAAATCCTTCGCAGGCAATTACGGTCTTAAAAGAAACAAAAAAGGCAATTGATGAGATTATCTCAGAACCAATGGATGAAGCAGAATTAGCCACTCATAAAGCTCAGGTAAAGACAGAGTTTATTATGTCCAGTGAGAGTGCAAAAGCGAGAATGAATGCAAATGCCAAAGGCATTCTGTTACGAGGTTCCGTAAGAACCCTAGATCAGGTGATTGAAGAAATTGAAGCGGTAACTGTTTCTGATATCATGAATTTTGCAAAAAAGACCTTTACAAACAGTTTACCAAGTATGTGCGTAGTTGGCGCTGAGAATGGTGTCAGCTTTGCAAAGATTAAAAAGGAATTTGAAGCTGATTTTTGGCAAGAGTCGAAAGAAAATTAGGCATAAAATGAAAATAAAAACCTCACACTATGTAGGAAAGCTAACTATTATCATTGAAATCGTTAGCTAATTCTATGTTGTGAGGTATTTTTTATGGGACAAGACGTGAATTTTATCCTTTGCGGCGAACCAAAGGATGTTGAATATGATGAAATAACAACGAATTATTCGACAAAATCTCATGTAAGTGAGAAAAACGCAAATAACAACGGTAGCAACAATAATACTCAGAACAACAATCCTCCAAATACTAATCAGAACAATAACGGCAGCCAGAATAAGCAGGATAAGTCGGAAAAGGACGAAATCGATAAAGAAAAAGCGCGTGATGATAAAATTTCTGAGTATGGGCAGGCAACCTTGGATGAAAATGAAAAGAATCATAAGATTCATCTGTTATCAATCATAGGTGAAATTGAGGGACATGAATGTCTTTCCAATAGTACGAAGACGACAAAATATGAACATGTCTTGCCACAGTTGGCAACCATTGAAGATGATAAAACTACCGATGGACTTTTGATCTTGATTAATACCGTTGGCGGTGATGTATCTTGTGGTCTCGCATTAGCAGAGATGATTTCGTCTTTGACCGTGCCAACCGTCTCGTTGGTAATTGGTGATTCTCATTCCATTGGGGTTCCGTTGGCAGTAGCAACGGATTACTCGTTCATCGTACCATCAGGAACCATGATCATTCACCCAGTACGTATGTCAGGTATGGTGATTGGTGCACCTCAGACATTTGAATATTTTCATCTGATCCAAGACCGTATTGTCGGTTATGTAAGCAGACATTCCAATCTGACGAAAGAAAGAATGGAAGAGATGATGATGAAAACAGGTATCTTGACAAAAGATTTAGGAACGATACTTGTCGGAGAAGAATGTGTAAAAGAGGGTTTGATCAATGAAGTTGGTGGTATTAAAGAAGCTATGGCAAAGCTTCATTCCTTAATTGAGGAACGAAAAAATAAATAATCAGAGATATTAGAGGTTAGGTCTTTGTCTTGTTTTTCCAATTTATGTGTGATAAAATTGGAAATAACATGAATGAATTGGGAGATAAGATATGGACATTCTAGAGATTTTTAAAGTAGTCTTTCTTGGTATCGTGGAAGGAATTACTGAATGGCTGCCAATCAGCAGTACGGGACACATAATTCTTGTAGATGAATTCTTAAAGATGAATCAATCGGAATCTTTCATGAAGATGTTCGAGTATGTGATTCAGCTTGGCGCAATTATG
The DNA here is from genome assembly GCA_029098165.1 of Clostridiales bacterium. Taxonomy (GTDB): domain Bacteria; phylum Bacillota; class Clostridia; order Lachnospirales; family Lachnospiraceae; genus Lachnoclostridium. The sequence continues at coordinate 28,437 of JAQXNU010000231.1, read as the reverse complement.
GCTGTTGTTGTTTTGTATTTTAAAAAGCTGTGGCCATTCTCCACAAAAGAAAAATATTTTTGCAAAAAAGATACATGGACCTTATGGTTTAAGATTTTCGTAGCAATTATTCCTGGTACGGTAGCTTATTTCTTATTTGATGATTTTGTAGATGCGCATTTTCGAACCCCTTATGTGATTGCATCCACGCTAATCATTTATGGTATCATATTTATCGTGATCGAGAAACTGCATAAAGGAAAGAGTTACAAAGTTACGAATGTAAATGATATCACATATCAGATGGCATTTATGATCGGTTTGTTTCAGGTCCTTTCCATCGTTCCGGGAACTTCACGTTCTGGTGCCACGATCATCGGAGCAATGTTAATCGGGGCATCCCGAATTGCAGCAACAGAATTTACATTTTATCTAGCAGTACCGGTTATGGTAGGTATGTCTGCATTAAAGATCCTTAAGTTTGGATTAAACTTTACGACAAATGAGCTCCTTGCCTTAGTTCTTGGTATGTTAACAGCATTTGTAGTATCCATTATTGCAATTAAATTCTTACTAAATTACTTAAAGAGGAATACGTTTATTGCCTTTGGATGGTATAGAATTGTATTAGGATGTATTGTACTAGGTTACTTTTTAGTTGCAAGATAAACTTATCCTAGTTATAATAGAAATATGGTATCGACAACCAATAGATCGTTCGTTTCCGTTCGATCTATTGTTATGTTAAGGTATAGTTAGGGAAAGTTAGGAGGAATTCGATGGCTGCAAAAAAAACGGACGGTAGAAAACAAACAACAACGCGAGCAAAGAAGTGTACAAATACAAACCGTTCTGTAGCTGATAAAAAGCGACAAGCCGAAATGATGGCTAGGAAAAAAGCGAATGACTCAATTCGAGATGAGGTTATCTTAATCATAACCTTTGTCTTCTCGGTTTTAATAATTCTAAGTTATTTTACGCTATGTGGACGTGTGGGAGAAGTTTTAAATAATTTCTTATTTGGTATGATTGGAACGTTTACATATCTATTTCCATTTGCATTATTCTTCGGTGTAGCCTTTTCACTGTCAAACCGAGGAAGTGTGCTGGCAAAGCGAAAGGTATTAGGTAGTATAGTTTTAATATTTGCATTGACTGCTTTGATCCAGATGATTTCGGGGTATAAATCAAGCTGGAGTTTCTTTCAGTATTATACAGAATGTCGAAAGAGTAAATCTGGTGGTGGCTTGATCGGCGCAGTTTTAGCACTCCCATTAAATTATTTATTTGGTTCGATTGCAGCGGTGCTGATTTTGATTGCAATCATCCTTTTATGTATCATCTTTATTAGTGGCAAAGCAATCCTCTCCTTGATCAGTAAGAAGGGAGAAGAGAAATTTCATCATTACCGTGAACAACGTGCGATGTATGCAGAAGAATACGAGCAATTGGAGCTAGATGATGAAGCATATCAGGAACCTAAGAAGAAAGCAAGGGTGGTAACGTTAGGTAAACCTTCTAAGGATCAAAAAGCTGCAAAAGAAGAAGATGACCTATCCGAACTTATTAGTGTTGATGAAGAAGAAAATATAAGCTTCCTAGAAGAACTAAAACGAAAAGGAAGATCAAAAGCAACGGATCTGAATGATGTTGAGATTCAGGAGATTCCTATTTCTCGTGGTGGAATGGAACATGTAGAACTTGAGGAAATCAAACCAGAAGAAGAGATGAACTTTGGACCTTCCGAACAGATGATTAATGAAGTAAACTCGATTTATGAGCAGGAATTAAATAAGAAATTTGGTACCGATGAACCTGTTGTAGAGTCAGCGGCATGGGAACAGACAGCGAATGCAACAGAAAGCATATCTGTTGATGAACATCCGTTTTATGATTCCGAGTCTGGATTTGGTCCTTCTTCTCATACAGAGGAAATTATGGAGTCTACTGGGGAAATCATCAATACGGATACCGGTGAGGTACATTCTATTGAAGCAAACGAAGTAGTAGCGCCAAAGGCTTCTAATGAAGAGACAAATCCAGCTGCACCAAAGGCAGTCTCTACAAAATCAGCTTCAGGGGAAGAAATCCTAACGATCAATCAGACGGTAGAGGAAGTGAAAAAATATGAATTTCCTCCAATTAAGTTATTAGGGCTTCCAAAGGGAAATCAAAAGGGGATGTCCGACAAAGATTTAAAGGAAACTGCAAACAAATTAAAAAGCACGTTAGAAAGTTTTGGGGTTCGAGTTACGATTACGAATGTTTCCTGTGGTCCAGCAGTAACTCGTTACGAGCTTCAGCCAGAGCAGGGAGTTAAGGTTAGTAAGATCACTGGTTTGGCAGACGATATCAAGCTGAATCTTGCAGCAGCAGATGTCCGTATTGAAGCTCCGATTCCAGGAAAAGCAGCAGTTGGCATTGAAGTTCCAAACAAAGAGAATACTGCGGTTATGCTTCGTGAACTTTTGGATGCAAAAGAATTTAAGAATCATCCATCCGATATTGCATTTGCTGTTGGAAAAGATATAGGTGGACAGGCAGTTGTTACGGATATTGCCAAGATGCCTCATTTATTAATCGCTGGTGCAACAGGATCAGGTAAATCCGTATGTATTAATACGTTGATTATGAGTATTCTATATAAAGCAAATCCTGCAGATGTACGATTGATCATGGTCGATCCAAAGGTTGTTGAGTTAAGTGTTTATAATGGAATTCCACATTTGCTGATCCCAGTCGTGACGGATCCCAAGAAGGCAAGTGCTGCTCTTAACTGGGCGGTTATGGAGATGACGGATCGATATAAGAAGTTCGCGGAATTAGGAGTTCGTGATCTTAAGGGATATAATGAACGTGTGAAAGAAGTGGAGCATTTAAATGATCCAGCTTATCAGAAGCTTCCGCAGATCGTTATCATCGTCGACGAGTTAGCGGATTTAATGATGGTAGCTCCTGGCGAAGTGGAAGATGCAATCTGTCGTCTAGCACAGATGGCACGTGCTGCTGGTCTCCACTTAATTATTGCAACTCAGAGACCATCGGTTAACGTTATCACTGGTCTGATCAAAGCGAATGTGCCATCACGTATTGCATTCTCGGTATCTTCTGCAGTGGATTCCCGTACCATCATTGATAGCTCAGGTGCAGAAAAACTGCTTGGTAAAGGTGATATGCTCTTTTTCCCAAGCGGATATCCGAAGCCTGTTCGAGTTCAGGGGGCATTTGTATCAGATAAGGAAGTTAGCGCAGTCGTTGATTTCTTAAAGGCACAGAATACAGATCATACGTATAGTGATGAGATCAGCAATAAGATTGCGAGTGCTCAGACATCATCAGCTTCCGGTGGTGCTAGTTCCCCTGACCGTGACGATTACTTTGTAGAAGCAGGAAAATTCATCATTGATAAAGACAAAGCTTCCATTGGAATGTTACAGCGTGTTTATAAGATCGGGTTTAACCGTGCAGCACGTATTATGGAACAGCTTGCAGATGCAGGTGTTGTTGGACCAGAAGAAGGTACGAAACCGCGTAAGATTCTTATGTCACTCGAAGAGTTTGAAGCTTATGTGGATGAATATGTATAAGGTTAGGGCGCCCTTAATAGGCGCCTTCCTTTATAAGGAGAAGACATGAAGGGATTATTGATCATAAATGAATATCTAAATGCAAAGAAGTATTCGGAACATACGGAATGGCTTATGCAAGCAGCTCAGGAAGCAGGAATTTGCATGGACCTGATGACAAATGCAGAGTGTCTGGTAGAACTAGGATTTCATGGTGAGGACAGAATTCTGAACAAACAGTATGATTTTGTTCTATTTTGGGACAAGGACATTAATCTGGCATTGCATCTAGAGATGTGCGGTCTAAGAGTATTTAACTGTGCCAAAGCCATAGCAAACTGCGATGATAAATCGAAAACCCATCTGATTCTGCAGCATAACGGCGTTCGAATGCCTAAGACGATCTTAGCACCAATGACGTATCCTAACATTGGATATACCAATGATGAATTTTTGACAGAAATTATAGAGACACTACACTTTCCATTGGTAGTCAAAGAGTGTTTTGGCTCTTTTGGGGCACAGGTTTATCTGGCACATGAGGAAGAAGAATTAAAGCAGATTCTGCGTACGATCGGAGCGAAACCAATGTTGTTTCAAGAATTTATTGAATACAGTGCAGGAAAAGATGTTCGTTTGCAAGTAGTTGGAGATGAAGTCGTGGCGTCGATGTATCGTTATTCTGTCAATGGAGATTTTCGTGCCAATATCTCGAACGGTGGCCACATGAGGTGCTATGAGCCAAGCGAAGAAGAAAAAGCGCTTGCGATCAGCTGCTGCAGACTTTTGGAATTGTCGTTTGCCGGAGTTGATCTATTGTTTGGAGAAGATGGGGAACCAATCGTATGCGAAGTGAATTCCAATGCACATTTTCGAAATATCTATGAATGTACTAAAGTAAATACGGCAACAAAGATTATTGAGTTTATCATTAAGACGATTAGTTAATAGGCGGTGGATTTGTGATGAATATATGGTTAGTTTATCAAGAGGAAGATGTTACAAAGAATCAATGGTATATCGATCAATATATCCAATTAGGTAAAAGGATTGGTATGAATATTCAACTTGTGTTGGTAGAGGATTTGACCATGATCTGTAAACAGGGGAAATATCATCTTTTATGGAAACATAAACTTGTAAAACTACCAAAAGGAGCAATTGTTCGTGCGATTAATCCGAAATTGTCAGCATTTTTCGAGTGTTTAGGAATACGAGTGTTTAACCGTGCGGTGATTTCTGAGATTTGTAATGATAAAGCAAAAACATACCAGAATATCGTACCACTCAACATTCCAATGATACCCACCGTCTGTTGTAGGCATAGAGATTTAGTTCATGTGCTTGAAAATATGTCATTACCAGCGGTTGTTAAAACAGTGGATGGTCACGGCGGCCAGGAAGTATTTCTAATCCATCAGTTAGATTCGAACGTTTCGGATATATTAGAGAAAACAACGTCAGATTTTGTTGTACAGCCATTGATAGGTTCCAAACATCAGGATTTAAGAATCTATATTCTAGGAAAAGAGATATTCGCTGCCGTTCTTCGTACCTCCAATTCGGAGTTTAAAGCAAACTATTCTCTTGGTGGTTCGGTGCAAAGATATGAACTTAATGAGAAAGAAATACAGCTGATTGATCAAATTGTGAACAAATTTGATTTTGATTTAGTTGGAATCGACTTTATTATTGGAGACGAGGGAGAACTGATCTTTAATGAGATTGAGGATGTAGTAGGAGCCCGTATGCTTTATGAATGTACCGATATTGATATTGTATGGGAATATCTCATCTATATAAGGCAGCATTTGGTTTAAAGACAAGGAAATATAGGAAGAGCAAGAGGAATTATCCTATATTTCCATTAACCTCAGAATGAAATATATATTGTATGTGGTATACTAATGGTGTTCCAATAACAAAGGTAAGTAAGCTAAAAGAAGTTTCCATTCAAAACTTTTTAATATGCGAATGAAGAAGATAAGCCAGCACACGAATCATATGTAGCAATGATTTGGTGACTGGCTTTTTGGCTTGTTTATATAATAATATCTAATTTTTATAACAACGAAAGTAGTTCACTTGGATGATCGATTACAAAGTCGGCTCCGTGTTCTTCTAAGAATTTTCGACCACGAAATCCCCAAGAGACACCAATACATTTTAGTCCTGCATTGTGAGCTGTTTCAATATCAACATCAGAATCGCCTACATAGATTGTATCATTTACAGTAGAGTTGTAGTGTTTCATAACTTCTTGCACACTGTATGGATCTGGTTTTTTACGCTCTGGAGGTGTACCAACTGCCAAAGGCACATACTTTTTAAAATAGAGTTGATTTAATTCCTTTACTGCAGAATCTAACTTATTAGAAACGATTGCTAAGTTTAGTTCTTTTTCATGAAGATGGATCAACAATTCTTCGATACCTTCATACATTCCAGTATGATCGTTCATATGCATTGCATAATGTTTACGAAAAACATCCAATGCACGCATTAAGTCCTCTTCCTCTAACTGATGGGAAAAACTACGCTTTAACAATATTTTTACGCCGTTCCCAACAAAGCTTCGAACCTCACTTAAACTTCTTTCTGGAAATCCAAACTGCCTCAACACATAATTTACACTGTTGGCTAAATCTTGTAATGTATCTAAAAGAGTTCCATCTAAATCAAAAATTACAGTTCCATACTTCATATGTATCCTCCGTCTTTCATTCTAGTAATATAGCAAGCTATATTTTTACACCTTCGATTATCATACTATATATCATAATTAATTGCATCGATATTATACACAACAATTATTAAAAATACAAGAAATGCTCAATCCTTGCTTACCATCAGAAGATCTTTGCTGCAATTTGCTGCTTCTATCTCCGTGATCACTCATAAGTTAAAGTAATTAGTTGTACAAATATAATTAATAAGCAAAAAGGGTTTATTTTTTGAGGGGATTTGATATAATGAAGACAAAAGAAAGGGAGGTATTCCTATGAAAACGGATATTGAAATTGCACAGGAAGCGAAGATGATTCACATTCGTGAGGTTGCAAAAAAGCTTGATATTAAAGAAGATGACTTAGATTATTATGGAAAATACAAAGCTAAGTTTACAGATGAGCTTTGGGATCAGATTAAAGATAGAAAAGATGGCAAGCTTGTATTAGTAACAGCAATTAATCCTACACCAGCAGGTGAAGGTAAGACTACAACGACCGTTGGACTAGGTCAAGCACTAGGCTTAATGAACAAAAAAGCAGTAATCGCGCTTCGTGAGCCATCCCTAGGACCATGTTTCGGGATTAAAGGTGGCGCAGCAGGTGGCGGATATGCTCAGGTTGTGCCAATGGAAGACTTAAATCTTCATTTTACAGGAGATTTTCATGCAATTACTTCAGCTAATAATTTATTGGCTGCTATGTTAGATAATCATATTCAACAAGGAAATGATCTCGGTATTGATCCAAATCAGATCGTATGGAAACGTTGCCTTGATATGAATGACCGTGTTCTTCGTAATATTGTCGTTGGACTAGGACGTAAAGCAGATGGTGTCGTTCGTGAAGATCATTTCATTATCACAGTTGCTTCTGAAATCATGGCAATTCTTTGTCTTGCAGATGATATGAAAGATTTAAAAGAACGTCTTAGCAGAATCATTGTAGCTTATACTTATGATGGAAAGCCGGTTACTGCAAAGGATATCAATGCAGTTGGTTCTATGGCAGCATTGTTAAAGGATGCAATTCGTCCAAATATGATTCAGACATTAGAGAACACACCAGCTATCGTTCATGGTGGTCCATTTGCTAATATTGCACATGGATGTAACTCTGTTCGCGCAACAAAGACTGCTCTTAAGCTAGCTGATATTGTTGTAACAGAAGCAGGTTTCGGTGCAGATTTAGGTGCTGAGAAGTTTATGGACATTAAGTGCCGTATGGCTAACTTAAAACCAGATGCTGTCGTATTAGTAGCTACTGTACGTGCATTAAAATATAATGGTGGTATTCCAAAAACTGAGTTAGCAGCAGAAAATTTAGATGCTTTAAAGAAAGGTATTGTAAATCTTGAAAAGCATATTGAGAATATCCAGAAATTTGGTGTTCCAATTGTTGTAACGTTAAATAAATTCGCTACGGATACAGAAGCAGAATTAAATTACGTTAAAGAATTCTGTATCGAACGTGGTTGTGAATTCTCCTTATCTGAAGTATGGGAAAAAGGTGGTCAAGGTGGACTTGATCTTGCAGAAAAAGTGATCAAAACAATGGAAACAAAGACAAGTAACTACAAACCACTTTATCCACTTGAAATGTCTTTGAAGGATAAGATGGAGACAATTGCAAAAGAGATTTACGGTGCAGATGGCATTACTTTTGATCCAGCAGCTGCGAAAGAGATTGCTCGATTAACAGAATTAGGATTCGGCAATCTTCCGGTTTGTATGGCAAAGAATCAGTACTCATTATCCGATGATCCAACGAAACTTGGACGTCCAGAAAACTTTACAGTGAATATCCGTGATGTCTATGTATCTGCAGGTGCAGGTTTTGTTGTTGCTATCACAGGAACAGTTATGACAATGCCTGGTTTACCAAAGGTACCAGCTGCAGAGCGTATTGACGTAAATGATGACGGTGTCATTACAGGATTATTCTAGTAAATGATTACAATAACATAGTTAAACATGAGGAAAGGCAGTATTCTGTGTAAACGGAAACTGCCTTTCCTTGCGTGAACAAGTTAGTGTAATATTATGGTCTCTTGAAAGCCTGTTCACAATAGATGCATCGATAAACGCCTTTGTTCGCATCTGTAAGTCTAAATTTGTGAGCAAGCCCCTGTTCGATGGAAGTGATGCATCTAGGATTCTTGCATCGAATAATTCCGGTAACAGTTTCAGGAAGCCTTAAATGACGTTTTTCTATAATTTTACCATCCTCAATGATATTAATCGTGAGGCTTGGATCTAAGACACCGATCATATCAAGATCAAGAACATTAGGGCCTTCAATCTTTATGATATCTTTTTTGCCCATTTTATTACTCTTAGCGTTTTTAATGATGGCAACACTACAATCCAGTTTCTCTAATTGAAGATATTCATAGATTTTCATGGCACCGCCAGCAACGATATGATCAATTACAACACCTTGGTTTAGTCCACCGATATTCAACATAAGGGGATCTCCTTTCTATACTGTGATATTAAGAAGTTTCATGATTAAGGCCATTCGTACATAAACACCAAATTTGGCCTGCTCAAAGTAAACAGCACGAGGATCGTCATCAACTTCGGTTGCAATTTCATTCACTCGTGGTAGCGGATGTAAGATGAGCATATCAGGTTTTGCATTCTCTAGTTTTTGTAAGTCTAAGATAAAGCTATCCTTTAAACGTATGTAATCTTCTTCGTTAAAGAATCGTTCTCTTTGAACTCTTGTCATATAGAGCAGATCAAGTTCTGGCATGACTGCATCTAAATTTTTCACTTCTTTATATTCAATATTTTTAGCATCCAAAACTTCGGTTCTCAGATAATTTGGAATCTGTAATTCTTCAGGAGAAATGAGTACAAATTTGACGTTTGGATAACGAACCATTGCATTGATTAATGAGTGAACGGTACGGCCGAATTTTAAGTCACCACAAAAACCAATTGTTAAGTTATCTAAACGCCCTTTTAATTTCTTAATGGTAAATAAATCAGTGAGAGTTTGAGTTGGATGATTATGACCACCGTCGCCGGCATTAATGACAGGAATAGAAGAGTAAGTAGAAGCTACATAAGGAGCACCCTCCTTAGGATGACGCATCGCACAAATATCAGCATAACTGGAAACAACACGAATGGTATCAGCAACGCTTTCACCTTTCGCAGCTGAAGAAGAATCAGCAGAAGAAAAACCTAAAACATTACCTCCAAGATTTAACATGGCGGCTTCAAAACTAAGTCGTGTTCTTGTACTAGGCTCATAGAAAAGAGTGGCGAGTTTTTTACCATGACAACATTCTGAATATTTCTGTGGATTCTCGTAAATCTCATTTGCTAAATCAAGTACTTCGGCGAGTTCATTGATCGATAAATCCAGGGGACTGATTACGTGTTTCATTAAGCACCTCCAATGTTTTTTCAACTACATATCTTACTATAAGAACTTATAAATTACAAGCAAATTTTATTCCTAATTTCTTATAAGTTCTACAACCACAGCTTATAGGTAGTGAGCCTCCTTCCAACGCAGCAAGGCTATCGACAAGGAGGCTTGGTACGTTATTCTGATGTAGTAAGTATTATGAAATTAGATAACTATTAGTATGTATAAGTAAGTTTTCATTTCTTTTTATAGTAAGATCACTGTATGCTTGAAAGCGATAGATTATTTATTCTTAGCTACTTCGGGAACATATAGATATGAGAAGAACAGGGGCTGTGAAAAAACTGCAAACAAAGAATAACGAGAAGCGAGTCGTGGACTCACATTAGAATTTGGCTAAGTATGTAAGCCAGGGAAAGGCAGCCAAATTCTAATGTGGGTCCACGACTCGCTTCGTAAGTCAACCTCTAGTGCAGTTTTTTCACAGCCCCGTCCACTCTCTAAAACCCGAAGTAGCGTTTCGTGTTGTTGTAGGAGATGTCTTGTACCATTTTTCCTAAGAATTCGATGTCGTTTGGATACTCGCCGTTTTCTACCCAAGTTCCGATTAAGTCACAGAGGATACGACGGAAGTATTCATGACGAGTGTAGGATAAGAAACTTCTGGAGTCAGTTAACATACCAACGAAGTTAGCAAGTAAACCTAAGTTTGCTAAAGAAATCATCTGTTCCTGCATACCAGTTTTGTTATCATTGAACCACCAAGCTGAACCCTGCTGAATCTTACCAACAGCTGTGGAATCCTGGAAACATCCAAGTATTGTTCCGATTGCAGCATTATCAGTAGGATTTAAAGAGTAGATGATTGTTTTTGGTAACTGATCAGAAGAATTTAACGCGTTCATTAAGTCAGCCATTTCAGCGGAAGAACCTTCCGTGTTGATACAGTCAAATCCAGTATCAGGACCTAACTGATTGTAACGGAATACATTGTTATCACGTTTTGTACCATAGTGTAACTGCATAACCCATCCAAGTCTGTGATATTCTTTACCAACGAATACCATAAATGCAGTTTTGAATTGTAATTCTTCCATCTCAGTGATTGTTTCACCATTCATTCTCTTAGCGAAAATTGCTTCGATCTGTTCCTCGGTTGCTGGCTTATACATTACATAGTTTAATGCGTGGTCAGAAACTTTACAGCCCATAGAATCAAAGAATGCTAAACGAACTTTTAAAGCTTCTTTTAAATCGGCAAAGCTTTTAATTTCAACACCACTAACTTCTGTTAATCTTGCAAGATAATCAAGGTATTCAGGCTTTTCGATATTCATTGCCTTGTCAGGTCTAAAAGCAGGTAAAACCTTAACATCAAAGCTCTTATCTTCCGCAATTTTTTTATGCCATTCTAAAGAATCGATAGGATCATCTGTAGTACAGATTGTTTCTACGTTGGATTGTTTGATCAAACCACGAACACTCATATTAGATTCTTTTAATTTTTCATTACATAATTCAAATACATCTTTGGCTGTATTTGCTCCAAGAGTACCATGGTAGTTAAAATATCTTTGCAATTCAAGGTGACTCCAGTGATATAGTGGGTTACCAATTGCTTTCTGAAGTGTTTCAGCCCATTTCTGGAACTTTTCAAAATCAGTAGCATCCCCTGTAACAAATCTTTCGTCGATACCGTTTGAACGCATCTGACGCCATTTATAATGGTCACCACCTAACCAAACTTGTGTGATTGTATCGAAATGACGATCCTCTGCGATCTCCTGTGGGTTAATGTGACAGTGGTAATCGATAATTGGCACCTTAGCTGCATAATCATGATATAAAATCTTAGCAGTTTCATTGGATAATAAGAAATCTTTGTCCATAAATGGTTTCATAGGTATGTTCTCCTTAAGTAAAATTCTTTGGGAAGAGAAAGTATTTAATAGTAGTACTTTCTCTATATATATGTTAGGAAACTACTAAAAGTTAGTAGTTTCTCTTACAATCAGATCATTAGAGATTGTTGTTTTGTTTGGTACATCGTTTCCTGATAATACACGCATTAAAGTAGAGATGGTACTGATACAAAGAGTCTCAACGTGATTATCAATTGAAGTCAATTCTGGATCACAGCAGCTGGCGAGCAGGGAATTGTTATATCCAATCACACTGCAGTCTTCTGGGATCTTTCGACCAGCCTGTTTGATGAACTTGATTGCACCAATGGCAAGTAAATCTTCACTAGTAACAACCGCATTGTATTTGAGACCAGAAGTGGCTAACGACGTTAGTAATTCGTGTGCATCTGCAAGCGTATTTGGACACATCTGAATGAGATTCTCATCAAGATCAATGTCATTTGCTGCAAGTGCGGCTTTGTATCCATTTAGTTTTTGAATACTACTATAAGTTTTAGAGTTATACAAATACAGAACCCTTTTTCTACCTTGATCAATCAGTTTGTTTACACTATCGTAAACCGCCTGATAGTCATCACATAACGTACAGTAGATACGAGGATGATTCAAATATCCATTGATTAGCATAATCGGCATATCTTCTGCAGCTTCTAAAATGTAGGCGTTATCTTTTTTGTTTGGTTCTAAAAATCCGGAACCAACCATTACGATAGCGTCAACACGTTTGCTTAAGAGTAATTTAAGGTATTTCTGTTTTGTATGTAGGTCATAACCTGTACAACATAAAAAAGAGTCATAACCATTCTTACGTAAATTCTGTTCTAAATGATAAACAGCATTAGCTAAAAAGGTATCAGATGAATCTGAACACATGATTCCGATGGTTTGCATTGTATTCAATCCAAGACCACGTGCAAACACGTTAGGGGTATAACCAATTTCCTTCATGACATCGAGAACCTTTTGCTTCGTCTTTTCGGAAACATTCTGATTGCCATTAATGACACGGGAGACGGTAGCGATAGAAAACCCAGCCTTTTGCGACACGTCATAAATATTCATATTTCTACTCCTCCTTGAAAAAGTGTAAGTACTTTTATCAAATCATGGTGTAAGCGCTTACAGAAACCATATATATTTCTTTATCTAGCACTCTTTATTATACTATACTGTGTGGTAGCTTACAAGAGTAAATAGTATTAATATTTCATTCGAATTTTGGGCATATTGATGTATTTTCAAAATCTCGGAAAAAACAATCAAAAAGCATTGACATAATTTCTTAAAACGTTTAAAATCATGATTGTAAACGCTTACATAAAATTGACTTTCGCCTAATGACATAAAATGTGATTGATGAAAATGTTTCATTTTTATGAAAGAAGGATTGTTCTTTTCATTTAAAAGGACTATTACATAAAGAAAGGCAATTACTTTATGTAAGTTAGTATGCTCAAAAGAGTTGGTTTTCTTGCTCTTTTTATAGATGTATAGTTATAGACAGAAAAAAAGGAGATACAGCAATGAATATTCTTAACAAGTCAATTTCTAAAGCAAAAGATAGACCAGTAAAGGTACTTCAGTTTGGAGAAGGTAATTTCCTTCGTGGTTTCGTAGATTATATGATCGATGTAGCTAATGAAAAAGAAGTTTTTGATGGCAGCGTTGTTATTGTAAAACCAATTGCATTTGGTAATTTAAATATGTTTCATGAACAGGAATGTCAGTATACCTTATCTTTACGTGGTAAAGAAAATGGTGAAACTAAGGTAATCAACCGTATCATCACTTGTGTATCGGATGCGGTAGATACCATCAATGAATTCGAGAAATATGAAAATTATGCGAAATGCGATACCTTAAGATTTATCATTTCTAATACAACTGAAGCTGGTATTGTTTATGATGAAACAGACAAATTCGATGCGGCTCCTCCTAAAACATATCCTGGTAAACTAACAAAGTTTATGTTTGATCGTTTCAAACATTTCAATGGTGATGCAAGCAAAGGTTTGATTGTAATTCCTTGTGAATTGATTGAAAACAATGGTATTACATTAAAGAATTGTGTTCTTTCCTTCGCAAAACTTTGGAATTTAGGTGCTGACTTTGAAGCTTGGATAAATGAAGCGTGTATATTCTGTTCTACATTAGTTGATCGTATCGTAACTGGTTATCCAAGAGATGAAGTAGATGCGATGTGCGAAGAATTTGGTTATAAAGATAACTTAGTAGATACAGGTGAATTATTTGCTCTTTGGGTAATCGAAAGTGACAAAGACATTTCCGCAGAATTACCACTTGATAAAGCAGGTCTTCCGGTTATTTTTACAGATAATCAGAAACCATACCGAGAAAGAAAAGTACGTATCTTAAATGGTGCACATACTTCTTTCGTTTTAGCTTCTTATTTAGCTGGTAACGATTTCGTTCGTGAATCCATGGAAGATCCTACCGTACGTAAATTCTTTATGAACACAGTATTTGAAGAAATTATCCCAACACTTTCTTTACCAAAAGAAGAGTGTGAAGCATTTGCAAACGCGGTGATCGAACGTTTTGAAAATCCATTTATCAAGCATGCATTATTAAGTATTTCTTTAAATTCTGTTTCAAAATGGAAATCTCGTTGTATGCCATCCTTAAAGGGTTATGTTGAAAAGTTCAATGAAATTCCTAAGCATTTAGCGTTCTCCTTAGCAGCATTAATGAGCTTCTATACTGGTACTGAAATCAGAGAAAACGCATTGATTGGACATAGAGGAGAAGAAGAATACAAGGTATTAGATGATGCAAAGGCATTAGAATTCTTCAGAGAAAACTCATCGAAATCAAGCGTGGAATTTACAACTGCATACTTAAGTAATGTAGATTTCTTCGGTGAAGATTTAACTAAGATCGCTGGTCTAGTTGACTGTGTAGCAGGGCACCTTGATAAAATTAAGGCAAATGGTATGCGTAAGGCTATGGAAAACCTATAATCGAAAGGAAAATCGACATGCAGAAATTTGTTAAGATCAATAGTAAGGACAACGTAGCCGTTGCCCTTACAGACCTTGCATGTGGAATGATTTTAGATGTTGATGGAGTTAGTATAACGTTAAAAGAAGATATTCCACGTGGACATAAATTTACGTTAGTATCCTTAAATGAAAATGACAACGTAATTAAGTATGGTTTCCCAATCGGACATACAACGCAAGCAGTAGAATCTGGTTCTTGGGTTCATACACAGAATGTGAAAACAAACTTAGGTGACTTATTAACTTATAGCTATGAACCAGACTTTACTCCGTTAACTTCTAGAGAGAAGTTAACATTTGACGGATTCCGTCGTGAAAACGGAAAAGTAGGTATTCGTAATGAAATCTGGATTGTACCAACTGTAGGCTGTGTAAATTCCATCGCATCTGCAATGGAAAAACAATTTAAGTCCAAAGTGACCGGTTCCGTAGAAGATATTATTGCGTTTCCACATCCATATGGCTGCTCTCAGATGGGCGACGATCAGGAGAATACAAGAACCGTATTAGCAGATCTGATCAACCACCCAAATGCAGCTGGTGTTTTAGTTCTTGGTCTAGGCTGTGAAAACAGCAATATCGCAGAATTAAAACGTTACATTGGAGAATACGATGAAAATCGTGTGAAGTTCTTACAATGTCAGGATGTAGAAGATGAGATGGATACAGCGGAGCATTTAATTGATGAGTTAGTTGCTTATGCATCTCAATTTACGAGAGAGCCAATTGGTGCAGATGAACTAGTTATCGGTATGAAGTGCGGTGGTTCTGACGGTATGTCAGGTATCACAGCGAATCCAACCGTTGGTAAGTTCTCAGATATTCTAATTGCACAAGGTGGAACGACAGTATTAACAGAAGTTCCAGAAATGTTTGGAGCAGAAACATTATTAATGGCTCGTTGTGATAACAAAGAGTTATTTGACAAAACGGTAGATATGATCAATGACTTTAAAAACTATTTTACAAGTCATAATCAGACTATATATGAAAATCCAAGTCCAGGAAATAAGAAAGGCGGCATTTCAACTCTTGAAGATAAATCTTTGGGCTGTACACAAAAGTCTGGTTCTGCTCCAGTTAAGGATGTCCTTAAATATGGGGAGACCGTAAAGACCAAGGGATTAAACCTTTTAAGTGCACCTGGTAATGACTTGGTAGCATCAACAGCATTAGCAGCTTCCGGCTGTCATATGGTGTTATTTACTACAGGACGTGGTACACCTTTCGCGTCTCCAGTTCCAACTATGAAGATTTCCACGAATACTCCTTTGGCAACAAAGAAGTCTAACTGGATTGATTTCAACACAGGAACACTCATTGAAGGCAAGACACTTGACCTTTTAGGAGAGGAATTGTTCCAATATGTATTAGCAGTTGCTTCCGGTAAGAAAGTAAAATCGGAGGAAGCTGGTTTCCATGACATGGCAATTTTCAAACAAGGAGTTACTCTCTAGAAAAGTTTAAAAATGCTAATTTACAGGTTGACTCGGCATGCCGATATACTTGTTATAAATATAATATTTGATTTAAAGGAGATTTATTATTATGGCTAAAGTTGTGACTATGGGTGAAATTATGTTAAGATTATCTACACCAGGTAATCAGAAATTTATACAGGCAGATCAATTTGATGTTTGTTACGGCGGTGGCGAAGCAAATGTTGCTGTTTCCTTAGCTAACTACGGACACAATGCTTCTTTCGTAACACGTGTTCCTCAGAATGAAATCGGTGAATGTGCAGTTGCTGCATTAAGAAAACACGGCGTTGATACTTCTAACGTAGCTTACGGTGGGGATAGACTTGGTATCTACTTCTTAGAAACAGGCGCTTCCATGAGAGCTTCTAAGGTAGTTTACGATCGTGCTCATTCTGCAATCGCTGAAGCAAGCGTATCTGATTTTGATTTCGATAAGATCTTTGAAGGTGCTGACTGGTTCCACTTTACTGGTATCACTCCAGCAGTTTCTGATAAGGCAGCAGAAGTTACGGAAGCAGCTTTAAAAGCAGCAAAGGCTAAGGGAATCACTGTATCCGTAGACTTAAACTTCCGTAAGAAATTATGGTCTTCTGAAAAAGCTCAGAAAGTTATGACAAACCTTATGCAGTACGTTGATGTTTGCATCGGTAACGAAGAAGATGCTGAAAAAGTTCTTGGTTTTAAACCAGGGAATACAGACGTAACAAGCGGTGACTTAGAACTTGCTGGATACGAAGATATCTTCAAACAGATGGTTGATAAATTCAACTTTAAATATGTAATCAGTTCCTTAAGAGAAAGCTACTCTGCATCTGATAACGGCTGGTCCGCTTGTATCTACAATGGCGAAACTAAAGAATTCTACCACTCCAGAAAGTACAGAATCTCTCCAATCGTTGACCGTGTAGGTGGCGGTGACTCCTTCGCAGGTGGTGTGATCTGTGGTTTAGTAGACGGTAAAGACTTCAAAGATGCTCTTGAATTTGGTGTTGCTGCATCTGCATTAAAACATACAATCCCTGGAGACTTCAACCTTGTATCTCGTTCCGAAGTAGACGCTCTTTGCGCAGGTGACGGATCTGGTCGTGTACAGAGATAGTTATCTATAATACGTAAAAGCTCTTGATAGATTATAGTAAAGATAACTTGAAAGTTGACATCTGAAACACATATGATGTCGAGCATAGACAGTATTCTTGACAAGCTTGCTTGTCGAATACTGTCGTTTATAATAGATGACTATGTAACAAATTATGTAAATTCGACAAGACTTTGAATTATTTTAATGAAAAAATGTACGTAGGTTGACGTACATAACAAACGAAGGCTAAGAAATGTAAGGAATAGAATCTTCTTATATATGCTTAGTCTTTTGTTACAATACTGTATAAGCAAAAGCATACTTCGCTTTCCTTGTACAAACGCGGACACTGGATGAAAAAGGCTGCAGGAGTCTTTGGTAGCAGCCAATGATCGCGGGATCCATAAACATACAACATGTGGAGGCATAATTATGGAATTGAGAACAGCTGCGTCACCAAGAGACGTAAAACATTACACAACTGATAGACTTCGTGAAGAATTTTTAATTGATGATTTATTCCAGGCAGATGATATCAAATTAGTTTACAGTCATATCGATCGTATTATTACTGGTTCTGCTGTACCAGTTAAGGAGACGTTAAAGCTTACTGCAGGGGATGAACTACGTGCAGAGTATTTCTTACAGAGAAGAGAGATGGGAATCATCAATATCGGTGGTAAAGGGTCGATTACAATCGATGGAACAGTATATGAATTAGAACATAAAGATGGTATGTACATTGGTATGGGAGCAAAAGATATTACATTTGCAAGTGCAGAAGCTACTACTCCAGCAAAATTCTATCTTCATTCTGCACCAGCTCATAAAACATATCCTACTGTATTAATCAAACCAGAAAATTGCGTACGTGTAGAATTAGGATCATTAGAAGGTGCTAATCATCGTGAAATCTGTAAGTACATCTTACCAGGACAAGTAGAAAGTTGCCAGTTAGTAATGGGTATGACTACATTAAAACCAGGTAGTGTATGGAATACAATGCCTTGTCATACACATGATCGCCGTATGGAAGTATATTTATACTTTGATATGGAAGAAAATGATATGGTATTCCACTACATGGGAGAACCAACAGAAACAAGACATATCATTATGAGAAATGAGCAGGCAGTTATTTCTCCAAGCTGGTCCATTCACTCTGGATGCGGTACAAAAGCTTATACATTTATCTGGGGTATGGTTGGCGAAAATCAAGACTTTGATGATATGGACGCTTGTGACTTAAAAGATTTAATGTAAGAAGAGTACAAATGAGGGGTTCAAAAACACGTGAGGATACGATTCTTAGTGAGAAAATGTAAACTATAGAGTTTCCGAAACGTGTTTTTGAGGCCCATTTTTTAGGAGAAGAATATTTGACATCAGGGTGAGTTTCTAGAAAGGTTGAGGTACATTAAGATGAATTTGGAACAACAGTTACAAAAGATTGTTGAAGAATATACATTTAGTGATGGAATCACTTCAGTCGATAGCATGTTTGTTAACGGATGCATCGGCTTATATAAGAAGCATTCAGAACCGATGGTTTTTCAAAAGATTATGGAGTATGTAAAGGATAGATTATCAGCAAAAGTTTGCGATCTTATAAAGATAGGTAGTTCGTTACGCTTCTTATTCGAAGAAACAAAAGAGGTATGCTATCAAGAAGCAATCGAAAAGATTATGGCTTATGTTGCTAAGGCAAATCGTAAGGACGGTATCTTAGTACATGAAGATGGAACTATGTATACTGCGATTGAGGCATATGAATTGATGCCACTTTATGCATGGTATGAAACTAACTTTAATAAAAAAGAACATTACATCGATATCATGAATCAGTTAAGATATTGGAATGATCAGATGCTAATTAAAAATACGATTGAATTATATGATCGTTGTACCTTTATGATGGCATTGGCGGATACTGCAACTAGTATGTCAGAAGAAATCTATGAGTATTATACTCAGATTAAAACATGGTTAAAAGATGCGGTTCATAAGAAATTACATGTTGTTAACAGCGATTGTCTTAGAGTAGCTTATTCTGTACTCAAAGGTTGTGAGAGCAAAGCATTACTGCCTGAAAAATATGAGCAAACTGGAAAGAAGATGTTTGCTAAGGCAGCGGACAGACTATTAACAGCCCCTGTAGAGGATAAGGAAGAGTTAGGAATCTTGCTTATGACTTATGCTCTTATCTAAAACGAGAGAGAATGGAGTTTATTATGGATTTTAATGTTTTATTAGTTACTGCTAGAACAGCAGTCATTGAAGTATTAAATGAAGGTTATTACCATACAAATGATGAATATGAGATTTTCGTAAATGACGAAAGCTATGTAAAAAGTAATCGAGTTGTTCAGTCAATCTATGACTTGAATCCAGATACAGAGTATGCGATTTATATTGAAAAAATTGATGATAATGGAGTAAAACAAAAATCGGAAGAAGTTAAGATCAAAACTTCTTATGAATATGTAACGTTAAATGTAAAAGACTTTGGTGCAAAAGGCGATGGTATCAGCGATGATACGACATTTATCCAGTGCGCGATCAATGCTTGTCCAAAAGACAGTCGCGTATTGATTCCAGAAGGCGTTTATAAAATTACTTCTTTATTCTTAAAGAGTGATATCAAGATAGAATTAGCAAAAGATGCAGTATTGTCTGCAATTACGGATCGTAATCGATTCCCAATCCTTCCTGGCCGAATTGAAAGCTATGATGAGAGGGGAGAGTACAATCTAGGGACATGGGAAGGAAATCCATTGGATTGTTTCTCCGGTATTATTACTGGTATAAATGTTTCCAATGTCATGATCACAGGGCAAGGAACGATTGATGGATGTGCGAGTCATGAGAACTGGTGGAAAAATCCGAAAGTACGTAATATTGCATGGAGACCAAGATTAATCTTCTTAAATCATTGCGAGAATATCACAATACAGGGAATTAAGGTTCAAAACAGTCCATCTTGGAACATTCATCCATACTTCTCAGACAACTTAAGATTTATAGATCTTCAGATTCTTAATCCGAAAGATTCACCAAATACAGATGGTTTGGATCCGGAATCCTGCCGCAATGTAGAGATTATTGGTGTTCACTTCTCCTTAGGAGATGATTGTATTGCAATTAAGTCAGGTAAGATCTATATGGGGAAAAAACATAAGAGACCATCAGAGAACTTAATGATTCGTCAGTGTTGTATGCGTGATGGACATGGTTCCATTACCATTGGATCTGAGATGGCAGGTGGCGTTAAGAACTTAATAGTTCGTGAGTGTCTCTTCCTTCATACCGATCGTGGTCTTCGCATCAAGACAAGACGAGGCCGTGGCGAGGACGCAATCATCGATGGTATTACCTTTGAGAATATCCATATGGATAACGTCATGACACCTATTGTTATCAACTGTTTCTATTTCTGCGATCCAGACGGACATAGTGAGTATGTACAGAGTAAAGATACGTATCCAGTTGATGATCGAACTCCTTATATTGGAGAACTGACATTTAAGAATATTGATTGTAGCAATTGTCATGCGGCGGCGGCTTATATGTATGGTTTGCCAGAGCAGAAGATCAAAAAGATTACCTTTGATCATGTATCCATTTCCTATGCAGAAAATCCAATGGAAGGACGTCCAGCTATGATGGATGGAGCAGAACTTACTACATTATTAGGACTTTATGCAAATAATATCCGTACGTTAGTATTAAATAATGTCAACATTGAAGGAAATCGCGGAGATCGTTTCTTACTATATAATGTAGATCATGTAGAGAAATAATAATACTGAAAAAAATAGGCTGTGAAAAAACAGCAATAAAAGCAACGAAGAGAGAGTCGTGGAATCGTATTAGAATTTGGCTAAGTCCGTCCGTAAGGGAAAGGCAGCCAAATTCTAATACGATTCCACGACTCTTTTGCTTATATCTTCTGCTGTTTTTTTACAGCCCCCTTTTTACTACTAATCAATTAATAATTTGGAATCCTCGACTTCTTGATCGAGAGGAAGCAGTAGTGATTCATAGAAAGAACCTAATCTTCTTAAACCATCAGCAATGATTTTTGCAAAGAATACTGCACCTTCATATTGAAGGTGGGAGTTGTCCTGTTTTCCATCAGGAAAATTAGGATAACGACCAGCTGGAATATGTAAAAACCAATCTTTGCTTTTTTCAGGACCCGCTTCTTGGATTAATTGCTTACTGATCGAACATAAGTCAATGACTGGAACTTGCAGTTCTTCTCCTACTTCCTTCATAGCGAGTGGATAGTCTAAATGTGTCTTTTCGACTAATTTTCCCTTCTCATCAAAGAGTCTTCGATACAATGGAGTAATCAAAACAGGATGAGCATTTTGATTACGAGCAACTCGAATGTAGGTTGCAAGGTTTTCCTGATACGTAGTAAATGGATCGGTATGGCGTTCAGGATCTGGTTTTTCATCATTGTGACCAAATTGAATAAATAAGAAATCACCCTTTTGGATTTCTAGGTCGATTTTCTTTAATCGACCTTCTTCTATAAAACTTTTTGTACTTCGTCCGTTTTCTGCACGATTTACAATTACAATATCTTTTTTTAAATAAAGTGGTAAGCCTTGACCAATCCCAGTCTGTGGAAAAGAAGTATGATCATTTTGTTTTACGGTCGAATCACCGGCCCAGAATATGCGTGGTAACATATTTATCCTCCTAATGTAAATTCAATATCATGATAATGAGATGAAACGTCATCAATTAAGTTGATTCTTGTTCTGTAGCTAGGCTCGCTTCACGTATCATCTTTGGTGAGACTCCATGAATCTTCTTAAATGCACGTCGAAACGAGTTGGCATTGTTGTAGCCTAATTCTAGATACATATCACTAACATTAATATTGGTTGTCTTAAGTAATATCATAGCTTGATCCATACGGATCAATTCGAGATATTCAGAAAAGTTTTGCTTTGTTTCTGCTTTAAAAAGATAAGAAAAATAACTCTCAGAGATATCAAAGACTTCTGATATCTTTTTTAAACTTAACGAAGAATCCATATAATTCTCTTTGATATATGATTGAATATTAACAATTAAACGATTACCTTCTGCTTTTTTCTCGTGCAAGGAACAAAGTTTGATAGATATTTCTTCCATCAAATCCAAAGTCTTACTTTCTTGGAAAGCAGCATCGATGGAGTCTAAAATGTGCTGATTTTCTTTGGTCGCAGGGATTGAAAAACGAACTTTTAATAAAGTGTTGCGAATATCCGAAAGCAACCAGCGGATTAGTGATATTGGTAAAGAAACATCGTCGAAGTTCACTTTTTTAATGATACGAAAGATTTCATGTACTTGTTTTTCGTTCCCGGTGTGGATAAAGTTCGATAGCTGCTGAGCCATCTCTAACGGATAGTAATAGCTTGTTTTATCTCTCTTAATATCCATATATGTTTGAAATACATGACCTTCATGAATAAAGGATACAGCTTCCATAGCCTGCTGATAAGATTTCCATAGGTAAGAAAGCTGGTGATTGCGATTTCCTAATCCACCAAAGATCCAGATGGAATGTTCTAGCATCAGACTGTTATGAAGCTCAAGAAAACGGCTTTTAATCATCTGATTGGAGTCTTCTAAACTCAAAGAAGAATCCGTTGTTAGCAGGATTGCAAAAGAGTTTACGCTGACTTCATAAATTAAGATATCATTTCCGAAGTATTCATATAAATAAGAACGAATCGTTTCTCGGTAGTCTTGTAGTTTACTATCTGTTACGGAACGGTTTTCTGTATCTTCCATATAAAATTCAATCTGATTTTCATAAACGCTTGCGTAGAGAATTGAATATTTTAAATTAGTATCATTTAGCCCAAGGAAGCCCTTGATTTCCTCGGCTTCCTGCTCGTTTGCAATCATTCCTTTAATAATCCGTGACATATAGGAATTATAGATGATCGGTCGTTGCTGTTCCAACTCAAGGACAAGGCTATCGTTTTGTTTCATGGAAGATGCAAGTTCCGTTTTCATATCAATGATCGGTCTCATATTGCGTTTAGAAAAATAATAGATTAGCATCATACAGAAGATGCAAGTAATAACAATTAGAATAAAAAAGGCAATCTGATAGGAATTTAATTCTTTAAAAACAAGATCAGAAGGCTGAACAAGGTAATAAGTCCATTGACCATTCTTTGACTGGGCTCTCGTAACAACGACTGAATCATGATTCAGTTTCATCTCGATATAATCTTTAGAATGTCTCCACGAAATATCATCTATCTGAGAAAGAAGTAAAGAGATCGAATCTTCCCTTGTATTCTCTGAGGTGATACGAAAGACTTCTTTGTGTTCGGTATTGTCGGTAACAACGATAAACCCTTTATTAAATAAATTGATCGCTGAAAACATTTCTTTTAGTTTAGCAATACTTATTTCAAAACAGACAATTGCATCCGTTTTACCTGTTAAATAAGAAGTTGTCATTGGTACTTTATATAGGAAAGAATTAAAATCACTTTGATAATAATCTTTCATATCAATAAATTGACGGTAATTGTTCTCTGAATTCATCATTGCCAGCCAGTTTGAGAATTCGTTCTGTTCAAATGACTTGTTATAACGATAGAAAATATTTTGTTCGGAAAGTGTACTACCAGATAGTAGGTAATCTACTTTTGGCAGATAGATATAGTAATCCTGAATTGGTAGTAGAGTCTCAAAAGGGTAAAAGTTAACTAAAAAAGTCATGGCATCTAATGCATTTCTATGGAAAGCTGTGTTATTGGTATTATCCATTTTTACTAAAGAACGTAAGCTATTATTGTTACTAATTTGTGTGGCTAGTGTATTCATAAAACTAATGGAATCATCCAGCGCAGCAGCAGATTTATTCAACATGGAATTGTTCTGTTTATGTAGATCATTTTTGGCATCCTTTAGGCCATATTGATACAAAAACATTCCCATGAAAAGAATGATTATGAGCAAAATGCTGTAAGAGGTTACAAACTGAAATAAAATTACAGCATCTTTTCTATTATTATTATTTATTTTACAACTCTTCATGCAATTATCCTCTTCTGTATTAGTAAAAGCAAACAAAACTTTGTACCAAAATTATAACATTATGGTGCAATATTTGCAACAGATAACATCAAATTTTTTGAATTTTCAGATATGAAAGCACATACAAATTGTATTGCGAAGAAAAATAACGACAAGAAATCCAGTGTTTATCAGGGGTTCATGGCAATCGTAAATATTGCACACTAATATAAAAGATTGTTTCTTGTTAATAATGTACGAAGCATGATAGGATATAGAAGTCAAATCAAACAAAACTGAACAAATCTAATTATTTGTTTTGTTAGTTTGGGAGGAGATTGAAATGCGGATATTCATCGGCAAGTTTTACATATTTTAGGTTGATGGATAAAGTGTTTCACAGGATAAGAAGAAACGAAGTTGGTTCTCTTATTTGGGGTATCATGGCTAAAATCATTGCGCAAGCTGTTGGTTAACTTGTCATGACTTAAATATTATATGTGTTTCAAAAAGGAGGTTTTAAGATGAAAAAATCCACTCAGAAATTTTTATCACTTGGATTAGCACTTTCTTTAGTATTCAGCTTAACAGCATGTGGTTCAAAGGAAGAATCCAAAAAGGACGATGTAACACCTACAACACCAGCTGGAGATAACACAGCTACTACAGAATCTACACAGTCGGTTACAAGCGACGTTGAAAAACCAGCTACAATTAATGTAATGGTAGATGGTACTGTATTTACAGAACCACAGGGACGTGCTCAGTTCGAATCAGCTCTTGAAGCAGAACTTGGTATCGACATCGTGTTCACACAGCCAGATCACTCTGGTTACTATGATTCTGTAGGTTTAACATTCTCTGGCGGTAACTGGCCAGATGTTGTTATCTTAGGTGGTTCTTACTATGCAAACTATGCAAGTGCTGGTCTTTTAGCAGATCTTACAGAATACTGGGATAACTCAGAATTAAAAGCTTCTGGCAGAATCACAAACGAATCTGCTATGGAATCTATCAAAATTGATGGAAAACTTTACGGATTTACACCATCTCGTGGTAACGGCTGTGTAACTTATGTTAAAAAAGCTTGGTTAGATAAAGCTGGTCTCGAAGTTCCAACAACTTATGATGAATACCTTAATATGTTAAAGGTATTTACTGAGAGCGATATGAACGACAGTGGTGATCCATCTAACACTTATGGTGTTTCTGCAGCTGGTCTTATCGGTGTAGAAGCTCCTTATACAAACTACTTACCAGAATTCTACCAGGATGCATATCCTGATTTCACAAAGGATGAAAATGGTACTTGGATCGATGGTTTCTCTACAGATTCTATGAAAGCAGCACTTCAGAGATTAAAAGATGCTTATGAAGCTGGCTACATCGATAAAGAAACAATCACAAACGGTACAAAAGACTGCCGTAACAAATTCTTCGATGATAAATTCGGTGTATTTACTTACTGGGCTGGTACTTGGGCATCTACATTAGAATCTAACTTAGAAGCTAATAACTTAGATAAAGAGTTAGTTCAGATTGCTCCTATCAAAGAAGTTGGTGCTTATGTTGAAAGACAGGCTCCAGCATGGTGTATTACAACAAAAGCGAAAAACCCAGCTGGTATCTTCAAATATTTCTTTGAAACTATGTTAGATGGTGGCGCTGTTCAGACACTTTGGACTTATGGTGTTAAGGGCGTTCACTGGGATGATAAAGCAGAAACAATTAAGTTAACTGATACAGATTCTGTTTCCTTCGAAGAAGGTCAGTTCCATATGTTAGCTTCCTTAGAAAAACCAGATACATTATTAAAGAAAGCACACATCGATCCAATGTTAAGCTTTGCTACTTATGTAGACAACGCTGATCCTGGTATCGCATCCGTTGATGAAGTAGCTCGTAAATCTTCTGAAGCTTTTAATGCTCATTGTACAGCTGCTCCAGTTATCATTTCTAACGATGTTATGAACGAATATAACGCAGATCTTTGGGATCTTCGTACACAGATTGTAACTAAAGTTGTAACTGGTGGTGTAAGTGTTGAAGATGGTATGAATGAATACTTAACTAAATCAGCAAATATGGTATCTGAAATCTTAGAATCATTAAATGAATAATTTGCTTAAGTTAAGCAATCATGATTCATGTTGGTTAGTTATTAATAAATGTTACTCATTTAATAAAGAGGGGCGAGGTCTTTGCCCCTCCTTATCACGAGAGATGCTCGTGAGAGGAATTCTAATTCATGAAAGGAAGTGCTTCGATGAGCATTAAACGCGCAAAAAAGGTTCCAGTGAGCAGAAAACCGCTGAGTGCCAGAATATATACGCATAGATGGTTCTATGTAATGTTTTTACCAGTACTAGTTTTTATCGGTTTATTTAATTATTTACCAATGTATTTCATTAAATATTCTTTCTACGATTATAAAATGGCACAAGAGCCAGTATACGTTGGTCTAAAACATTTCCAGAAGTTACTCAAAAAAGAAGATTTTATTACAGCATTTTTTAATACATTCGAACTTTCGATCGTTAAATTACTCTTAAATACATTTATGGCTGTAATTATTTCATTATTATTAAATGAAATGAAAAACTTGAAAGCAAAGAAGGCTGTTCAGACACTTATCTACCTTCCACACTTTATGTCATGGGTAGTTACTGCGTCTGTATTCCGTCTTATTCTTTCTCCTTCCAACGAAGGTTTGGTCAACTCTTTATTAGTAAGTATGGGTGTTATTGATAAGAGTGAGATGATCTACTTCCTGGCTGAAGAAAAATGGTGGAGACCAGTCTTTTATATGATAAATATTTGGAAAGATACTGGTTGGGGAACAATCATTTATCTTGCCACTTTATCTGGTATTAGTCCTGATCAATATGAAGCAGCAGGTATAGATGGTGCAAACCGTTGGGAACAGATGCGTTATATTACATTGCCAAGTTTAGCCAATACAATCATTACAGTATTAATCCTTAACTTAGCTAAAATCATGAACTTGTTTGAATCTGTATTTGTACTTTACAATTCAGCAGTTTATAGTGTATCAGATGTTTGTCAGACATTTGTATATCGTCAGACGTTCGGTGGAGGTATTCCAAACTATGGTTATACAACAGCAGTAGGTTTATTAAGATCTCTTGTTGGTTGTGTTCTTGTATTATTATGTAACTACGCAAGTAAAAAAGTCCGCGGTCGCGGTATTGTATAGGAGGGGGATCAGATGGCTAAGACTAAAAAACGTAAAAAGATTAAAATCTTCCCTATCATCAATGGTTTATTTTTTGTTATTGTTTGTTTATTTATTCTTGTTCCTATGTGGAAGGTTTTCGTTGACTCGATTGATCGAAGAACATCTTATGGTATGAGATTATGGCCAAAAGATTTCGGTTTAGAAGGCTATAAAGTTATCTTAACTTACCAAGCTTTATATAAACCGTTCTTAGTATCTTGTATTACAACAATTGCGGGTACATTCGTAGGTTTAACACTTTCTACGTTAGGAGCTTATGTATTAATTCAGTTTGAAATGCCAGGTAGAAATTTATTTTCATTCTTATTACTATTCACTATGATCTTCAGTGGTGGTATGATTCCTTCTTTCTTAGTTATGCAGAAATTGAATTTAATCGATACCTTATGGGCTGTAATCTTACCTTTAGGTATGAATGTTTACAACCTTGTATTGATGCGTAACTTCTTTGAAGGTATTCCAAGCGCGTTATTCGAGGCGGCTGCGATTGATGGTTGTACACCAATCGGTATTTTCTTTAAGATTGTGTTACCATTATCCAAAGCAGCTTTAGCTTCCATCGGTCTTATGTTCTCCGTTGCTTTCTGGAATGACTATACAAACTTCAAGATTTACATTCAGAAATCTAGTTTATATAACTTCCAGCAGAAGTTACGTAACTTGATCATGGACGGTGATACACCAAGTTTCTCTGAAAACATTGCTCAGAGTACATTAACAAATGCTGCCGTAATGGTTGCGATCATTCCATTTATGATTATCTATCCTTTCTGCCAGAAATACTTTGTAAAGGGTGTTAACATCGGTGGTGTGAAGGAATAAATCCATAGTGGCTGTGAAAAAACTGCACTCGAGATAAAATAGCGAGTCGGGGAAAAACAATAGAATTTTGCGGGCTTTACCATTCGGGAGGGCCAAGCCCAAATAAAAATAGGGGCGCGTAAGCGCCCCGAAAAATTTTTGAAAATTGGC
>JAQXNU010000230.1 GCA_029098165.1 Clostridiales bacterium | reverse complement strand
GCAAAAATAGTATCATTAAACTCTGCTTATATGTTAGACAAAACAGTTGGTCAATTGGCTGATATGCCATGTGGATATTATGTAGAACGTAATCGTGAGAGTAAAGATTGGATATAGGTTATTGGACCTAAGTTTATTTTTTAAACAATGGTGGTTCAAACATTATATGAAAAATTTTGACAAGTTACGTCCGACACAACAAATAGTTTAGAAGAAGGATTTGTAAAGAATTTTAATAAATATGTAGGATCAAAGCTGCAGAAAGAATAGAATTCTTTTACTTGTAAAATTATTTCAGATTCTTACAAATAAGAGTTGAGTTACGTTACAGAAAGGGTATAATTAAGATAGGGGAAAATACAAACCAACAATACTATGTTTCTATAGGAAACTAAAAAACTGACTACAAAGGAGATTTGACTATGCAAGATAAAAGTTATGTATCGGGTGGACGTTATCATGAAACGTATCGAAATCAATTTCATTATTCCCCATGTAAGAATTGGATCAATGATCCGAATGGTTTGGTGTACTATCATGGAGAGTATCATTTATTTTATCAATACACACCAAACAGTGTACATAATGGAAGCATGTGCTGGGGACATGCAATTTCCACGGATTTAGTTCATTGGGAAGAGTTAAATGTAGCCCTTTGGAACGATGAACATGGAGATATTTTTTCTGGCAGCTGTGTCATTGATGAGCATAATACAAGTGGATTATTTAATGGAAAGAATGGTGGGCTGGTTGCACTTTATACGATTGCAGATGGTGCAATTCAGCAGCAGGCAGTTGCTTATAGCAGCGATGATGGACGTACTTGGATTAAGTTCAACGATGGACTTCCAGTTATAACGATTGATCAAGATCCTACGAATAATCGTGATTTCAGAGATCCGAAAGTATTTCGTGCGGATGATAATAGCTGTTGGCTCATGCTTGTCGGTGGTGGACCATTAAGAATTTATTCTTCTTTGAACTTAATCGATTGGGAACTTGAAAGTGTTTATAATGAAACTCAGCGAGTTGGCTATCAGGAAGCAGATAGTTCCTCCGATCCATATGTAGTGTATAAGATCTATACGGAGTGTCCAGATGTTTTTAAGCTTGAGATTGACCATACACAGACATATAAATGGATTCTTTCGGAATGTGGTGTGTACTATATCATTGGTGATGTGAAGAAGGTGGATGGACACTGGTACTTTATTCCCGATGACCTAGCAGAACAGCAGATGAGCTTCGGACCGGATGCTTATGCGGCACAGACGTTTTATCATACCGGAAAACGAACCATTTTAATGAATTGGATGAACAATTGGAAGTCCAGCACTCAAACGGCGAATTGGACAAGAACATTCAATGGTTCCATGACATTTCCTACGGAATTGTCCTTACATAATACGTCCCAGGGATTACGACTTTGCCAGAAGCCAGTACGTGAGATCAGCTCTTTATACACCGAAGATACGGCTCATTATGAAGGTGGCAGCGGTAAGGACCTCTTACATGGTTTTACGGCTGAGATGTACCGCTTAGATATTGAGATCGAGAATTGCTACGACACGGAACTTACCGTAAGTATGTTCTCTGGTGATGTGGAACTAAAATTTGGCGGCAAAAAAGGCAAGTTATTAGTGGATCGAAGAAAGACAGGACTTGGCGGTGGTTATCTTGTGGATTGTATTCCGGATGATGACCTATTCCGATTAACGGTTCTTGTTGATACTGCTTCGATTGAGGTATATGCTGATGATGGTATACAGACAGGTTCCTTTAATGTATTTGGTACTCAGGAACGTGGGCTTAATATCATTTATCGCGGAACAGGACATATCACAGTAGATGCAGTGGCGCTTGATAGTATCTGGAAGTAAACTGCCCAAGACGGTAAGCAGCTGATAAAAAAATTATAAAAAATATGAATTTAATGGAACTTTTTTGAAAATGCATCGTCTAATAAGCAGTAAATCAAATAATTAAACCAGGAGGAAGCGAAATGTTTAAAAAACGGCTACTTACATTATCATTAGCATTTATCATGACAGCATCCGTAGGATTTAGTACAGCAAACTGCAATGCTGCCTATGCAAAAGAAACCACGAAGACAACTCAGGAAGAAACAAAAAAAGAGTTAGAGAAGGTTGTTAAGAGCGTTAAGACTAAAGTACCGGTTCCAGAAAGTTGTACCGAGTTTGATTACTATATCAATTCGGATTATTATGGTGGAGAAACGCAATATATATTACATTGGAATGATCCTTCCTCCAATAAAAACGTACGAGTAACGGCAGATGCAAAAGGAAATATTTTAAGTTATGAACAGTATGATCACAAAGGAACGACGAAATTAAACTACCTGATGTCAGAGTTAGAGAAAACAGCATTGGCAGTAGCGGAGAAAGCAAATCCTTGTATGAAAGGACATTTAAAGTTAGAATCCAGTCAATATGAAGGAAGATATCAGAATAGCTATGAGTATACGTTCCGAAGAACTGAGAATGGGATTCCAATGGATAACTATATTCAGGTTTCCATTAATGCAGAGACAAAAGAATTGAATACTTTGGTAACTCATTGGATGTTTGATGTGGAAGTTCCTTCAGCGAAAGCTACAATTAGTAAGGAAAAAGCAAAAGAGATTATAAAAAAAGAAGTGAAAATGGAACTGAAATACCTGACAAAATGGTCCTATAAAGATGGGGAATATACAAAGGGCGTTTATCTAGCTTATGTTCCAACAAAAGAGTACATATCAATTGATGCAAAAACAGGAGAAGTTTATACAACTCAGCAGGAATGGCAGATTCGGAATACGAATGCGACAATGGCAGATAAATCTATGGAAGAAGATTCAGGAAATGGTGCAGCTACTCTTAGCGCAAAAGAAATTGAAGCTTTGAATAAGCTGGATCAACTGCTCAGTGAGGATGAAGCAGTGAAATTGATCACTGGCAATAAGAAACTATATTTAGATAAATCAGCAATCTCCGTTTCGACTCGTCTCGTTCATTGGGAGGATGAGTATTACTGGAGGATTACCTTCGAAGATCCAAGTGAAATCGATTATAGTAAGGACGATTACTATCGTGCTAGTGCTTATGCCATGGTCGATGCGAAAAAAGGTACCATCGTTTCCTATGATGCAAGTATCAATCCGTATGAGTCATATAAGGAAAAATCATTAGAGTCGGTGGATAGCTGTAAGGATAAATTACTTACATTTGTAAAGACGATTGACAAAGATATGGTGAAGAATTCTAAACTCGGTGATACATCGACAAAAGCTGATTATGTGACAAGAGATCTGGATCAAATTCCTAGAACGTCTGATTTTAGATATTATCGGGTAAATGAAGGCGTTATATATGAAGGAAATTATTTCTATGGTGGCGTAGATCGTGTTACAGGTAAGATTTATAACTTTTATTCCAACTGGGATAAAAAACTGAAATTTGAGTCACCAAAGAACGCAATGAGTGCGGATAAAGCAATGGATTGTTATCTGAATCTTGAAGGATTTCAGTTAGCTTATGAACAGAATATCATTCATACCTATGATAAAGGTTACGAACAGTCGGATGACTATTATTACAACAAAGAAGCTTATAGTCAGACCAATCAGATTCGTTTGGTTTATAATACGAGCGCAATCAAATATTCGAAACTTTCTCCATTTACAGGAAAACCAATCAATAGTGATGGAGAAGAAGTAGCCGATAAGAAGGCAGTTAATAATAGTTATTCTGATATCGCAAATCATCCATATGAGCGAAGCATTCGGTTACTCAGTGACATCGGTTTGGGATATGAGAAGGATCAATTTAAACCTGATGAGCTGATTACGAAGGATGACTTCTTAAAGTTCATGGATCTTAGTGGATTGTATTATAGACATAAAAAAGATACCTCTTTAAAAGATTATCGTGTTACAAGACAGCAGGCAGCAGAGTTTATTATCTCTACCAGTGGATTATCCTCGATTGCTAAGTTACCAGGAATTTTTAAAACAGATTACGCAGATGAAGCATCCATCTCCAAGGAAGCTCTTGGAGCAGTTGCTTTATGTAAAGGACTTAAACTTCTTCAGTTTGGTAAAGATAATACGTTTGGACCAAATGAGAAGCTGACCCGTGCAGAAGTTGCTCAACTAGTAATCGATATGTATAATTTGTCAGAAGAGGA
>JAQXNU010000229.1 GCA_029098165.1 Clostridiales bacterium | reverse complement strand
ACCTAATCTTTGAGGCATTACAAATCCCTCAAGTGCTTTATTTAAATAATCGTTAAACGGCTTCATTATAATCTGAAATAGCCTTGCCATATGTACAACAATATCCTTCTCCATCAATTCTTCATCGGAAAAGGAATACTCAACATACCAACTTTTATATTTGAGATATTCCGCCTGCGGTGAATTTGCATCATATCCACTCGGAACGTTCTTTAATGCAGTTCCTTTCACCTGAAAACACTTCAAAAAATCAGGATTCGTAATGATCTGCTCCCATTCCTGCCCGTGGTTTGCGATATAATCTCGGAACGATTCGTCGCATCTTTAAACATATCCGCAAATAAACCTCCACTAATAAAGGAACGATTTCCTGGATTAATCACAACAAAATATCCAACTGGTATCGGTAACTTCCCTTCGGACGAACTATGCGCACGAAATGTTGGTTATACGGAGATTTATCTTTACTAAATCTCGTATCTCGAACCAACTAAAATGTTAAGTTTTTCGGTTCATTATGTAAGATACTTGGTTCATACTTTCCAATTTCAAGTATAAGCTCCTGTAATAGTTCCAGGAATTCTTCATTGGCGATTTGACGCTCCTTTTTTTGTGATAAAAACCATTCACGGTTGTTATTTTGCTCTAAATCGGTTAGATAATGGATGATGTTTTCCATGATTGTCTCCTTAATAATTATATTCGTACAGTTCATTCACATTCTTATATCAGCATAGTATATTCATTAGTTCTCTTCTTTCTTAAGATCACACTGAGCCAGCGTTCCCCTGCTCGGTCCTGCCTAGCATCCTCATCTATCCATTCTTCCTCAATCTTAAATACGTTGACCTCATCGAGCAAAGCATGAAACTTCTCAGTTGTCATATAAGTAAAATACCTACCGTTTTTCATGCCTTCAAACTCCACGTACTTAAACGTCGTATAGAAGATGCCATTCTCTTTTAAAGCATGAGCAATTTTAACAAGCATTGGCTTTAATTCTTCCAGCGTCAAATGAAGAATGGATGCACACGCCCATACACCATTATACTTCTCTTGTTCCTCCAGTTCTTGAAAATACATCTGTTTGACTTTGATCCCTGTGTATTCTAAAGCATATTTGCATAACTCTTCAGAGCCATCAATTGCTTCTACAGAGTAACCACGATCCAGAAAGGCTTTCGTATCTCGGCCGGAACCACAGCCCAAGTCTAGGATGAGGGACGATGGTGCTAGATACTTTAAGAAGTGGTCGTGATTGTATGTGAAGTCGATGTTTACGGTGGTTTCGTTGAAAGATTGAACGTTGGTATTGTAGTATTGTCAGGTTTGATTAAGTTTACTCATTCTGCACTAAAATTAGTACCTGCAACAGAAATAGTCCTTTAATAACATTTTAATCATATGAGTATTTACATAAATTTAGTATATCACCATCTGTAGCTTTTGCTTGATAGCGCAGTTCAAATTCTTCTAAAAAAGAATATAAATTTCTTATCTCTTTATCAAGATCAAGTTCTGCGCGAGTTGCATCTAAAGTATCAAATATTTTTTCGAAAATTTTTTCAACCCCACCTAACACATAAGAATCAAATATTTCATCGCCAGTTTTTCTTTTCTCTATATTATTATCATACTTAAAAGCTCTTGCAACTCTTTCATCAAAGCTTACGTTATTCTTATCATGTAATAACATAATCATTCTATAATTGCTTTCAATCTGAGACTTATTGTTATTAAATGCATCCGTAAAAATCTTTGTTGTTTCTGTTCCATTATCTTTAGTTGCTCTTATATTATAACAAAATCCCACGACAGCTGCCATTGCATAAACATCAATATTCTTCTCAAACAGCTTTAATTTACTTTCTCCTATTTCTGCTGTAAGTAAAGTTACGTATTTTGCGTGTTTACCTTTGAAACTATATTCCTTATCAAACATTAGATTACCTCCGGAATGATTTTAGAATCAATTAATCCATTCATTTCAATTCTATAAGCTTTACCAATCTTATTTTTTAGATGTTCACTAGCGATATCGCCATCAGTATCTTTAATAAAGACTACTGTTTGCTCTGCAATTTCAGGTAAAATTGAACAGATATTGGCTATTCTGCTTTTATCAAAGGCAGATAATGGTGCATCCATTACAAGCGGATAATTCTCCTTATCCAGTTTCACTATATTCTCACTATGTTTACTATCATCTTTTCGATTAAGTTTCATAATGGTTGCTATAAATGCAAAAATGACAGAATAGTTTTGTGAAGTTGAATGATCTAAGTCATTGTCCCCATTTGTGATTTCTTCGACTTGAACCGATATATTGTAATTAGAATCAATTTCCATAACCATACCTACGCCATAAATCTTCCTAAACATTTCATTAATGGTAACTGTAAACTTATCTCTCATTACACTCTCTTCAACATCATATGTACTACATATTTCATCATATAATGCACGTGCATATTCTCTATATAAAGAGTATTTTTCATTCGAACTAGTTTTTAGGATTAATTCGTTTCGAGCATTTGTATTTCTATTAATTCTTTCTTGTAATGCACCAATGTCAGTACTTTTACTTGTTATATGGTTTTGCATCTGATTTATTCTTGATTTATACTCATTTTGTCTTTGCTTCAATTCACGAATTGCTTGTTCTTTATTATTAAGTAAGCTCTTATCAACCAATTCAAGATCTTTATCAATATTACGTATAGCTTGTTCGGCGTGGCGTATATCCTCCATATTTTCCTTTATGTTATCAAAGTACCTTTTTGTAGATTCCACTTTATTAGTAATATCATTTTTAAGATCATGAATTGCACCGCCAACATTTTTCGGAGGGATATAATCCTTTAACTCCAATAAGGCTTTATATTCTGGACTATCAACTTCAACACAATGACCACATATACATTTCTTTTCTCTTATTAAATAATCTATTGTTCTCGCTTGGATATCTGGGATACCTTTATCGATTATTTCTCCAGATTTTAGTTCTCCTAATGCAGCTATCATAATATCTTTTGAACAGTATGATATTGTATTAGATGAATGGAAATTACATAAAAGACTTTTTGTTTTCACTGTCTTTTTATTACTTTCTTCATTCCTTCTATATTCTAATAATCTATACTGACGTTGACTATCTTCTGCTTCTTTGAATTGCAATAATTGTTCAGAAATATCCTCTACTTTTTTATTATAATTTTCAATAAGATTTGTTAAATCTACTATACTTTTTTTGATAGAGTCCAGTCTACTTTGATCTTTTTGAATTTCATCACCTAATTCTCGAACTTGGCTATCGCTCTTTTCTTCAATTTTCTTATCATAATAGCCAAATACACTTCCTACTTTTGATGGGTCTAGATGTTTTTTAACATTTTGAAGAGATGATAATCCTAAAAGTCCTTGAATTGCGGAACTAAATTCCCCACCTTTTCCTCTTTCAAGTTCCTTACTCATTTTCTCAATTTTTTCACCATCAAAGAAAAAATATCTAGACAATTCTTCTGGCATCATACCTGAAATTACAGAATGTCTTTCTAAATCTGACAATAATTTTTGGTTTCCATCATTAACCTCATACAGTTTAGCAATAATGTCACCATCTTGTTTTATATTACCTACTGAATTTTTAATATATGTAGCAACTCTTGAAATAATATAATCTTTAGAACAATGGCTAAAAAAAAGTTGTACTCTTGTTTGTGCCTTTTTGCCTTTATCTAATTCCTGACCTATTTTCGAATTTAACAGTATCTTATTAGTAAAGTCAACCTTTTCATATAATACCCAGGTAAAAGCCTGAGATAGTGTGGTTTTACCCGATCCACCATCTCCTATAATTAGTGTAACATTCTTTTGAGGATCAGTCGAAAATTCAATCGTCTGAGAAATATACTGTCTGAAATTAATAAGTTCAATCTTCTTTAATTGCATTGTATTTCCTCCTCAATAATTTGTCGTATCTTATTTTTTATATCATTATCAGTAAACTCTTTAGTTCTAATATTATCTTTTTCTAACTTAATAATTCGAAACATCATATTTCTTATCTTTCGCTCATCAATATCAATTTTATTATTCATATTCATCTTCATCCTCCATCATAAATGTTGTAAAAATGCAACCATAACTATCTTCTATCTGTTCAATCAAACTATCTGAATCAAGTGGATTTAGTGAATCTTTTCCGAACTCTCTTACTCTTTTTAGTTCTTTTTTTATTAAAGATAAATCCTTATCCTTTTCTTCTTGTGGTAAATTAGGTACCAAATCCAGATGTCTTGGTAATGTAATAAAATCATATATTTCAGCATATTCTTTGCCTTTATATTTGCGTAGTACTCTTCCTCTTCTTTGTATGTACTCCTTAGGATTAGTTGTACTTGCTAAAATAAAAGCTGTTTTTATACTAGGTATATTTACGCCTTCGTCAAGACACTTAATTGCAATTAATCCTTGTAATTCATCACCGTCTGAAAAATCTCTTATCAACATAGAACGTGTTAACATATCTTCATCTGCTGTAAATCTAGATACTCTCATTTGCTGTTCTATACCAAGCATTTCGGTAACTAATTCAATCTGCCTTTTTCCAAATGAATCTTCATCATCCTCGTGTAGACGTGTTGCACCACAATAAACTAAAATATGATTTTTATCCTTATATGGTTGTATGAGTTCTCTTAATAACTCAATTTTTCCCTTTGCACCTGCAATAACTCTAGAACGTTCAATAGCTAAATTCTTACCCTGTCTGTTTAATGTTTTCTTTCCATTTCTTCCAACAATAACGCATTTTTTTATTTCAGCTGTCAATGTTCTATATCTATCAAGTTCTCCATCATTTAGAAAAACAATGTTTGGATAATACATATATGGTGTCAATTTATCTTCACGTATTGCTCTAGACAGAGAATATTCAATACACTTTTTACCAAAGTAATCATAAAGTACTTTCGTTCCTTCCTCATCTCCAAACCGCTCTAGTGTTGCAGATAAAGCTAGTCTGTAATTAAACTGTTTTTTAAGGCACTCTCTCATTCCTTCTGCACCCATATTATGAGCCTCATCAGCTATTAATAAAGTATCACCTCTGATTTTACTTAAAATATCTTGTACTATTGGTATCTTAAAAGTTTCTTTTGTACATATAAAACAAAGCATATTATCAACGCCCAAATTATAATCAAATATCTTATTTTTTAGTACCTCGCGATATTTTCTATGTCCACTATGTCCAACAATACAATCAATATTAAATAATCTTATATCATTAACCCACTGTTCAACTAAATGTTGATATGGGCAAACGATTATAACAGATAACCGCTTGTTTAATGAATTATAAAGTTCAATGATTGAAGCTAAACCTGTAAATGTTTTACCTGTTCCAGTTGCCATATCATATATTCCACAAAACTTATTCTCCTTCCATTGCTTAATTGCTTCTAATTGATAGTCAAATAAGTGAATGTAATTTGGAATTGAAGGCTCTTTACTTATATGCTCATATAGTCCTTCTTCCTTATCAATATTGAACTGTACTGGTCCAATGTTAAATGTATTAAGTCTTTCTTTTACAACATCAGGAAAATCTATTACTTCTACTCCCTTTTCTGTATCGTTCCATATTTTTCTGAATGCATCTTCTTTTTTTTCACAACGTTGTTTACTTTCATCACTCTTCCAACTACAAAATACATCTATAGCTTCATAATTATAGTTAAAGGCCATACCTGTTTCATTGGATGATCCCGAAAATGCTACGACATTTGAATATTGATCACTAATTATTCCTAGTTTTTCATGAAAGATTCCAATACTTTTCTCATTATCAATATATGCTATCTTTATATTTAGTTTATTTACCGCTACTAGATATGCTAATAAGTTTAATCGTCTTTCCTCAAATATATTTTCTGGTTCGCTAAAATTTCTCAATAATGCGTTATTAATAATCTTTTCACGTTCTTCATACCCATACTGGATTGCTTTAACATCATCTTCCGATAATTTAGGTGAAGCTATTAAATTAATCGTCCCCCCGTTTTGTAATAGGCTACCAATTCCTTTGCTTATCTCAATCAAAGCTGTAGAAGAGAAATAACCTACAGCACGATTGTATTGAACAGCTTCTCCAAGTGCTGGTATATAAAAATCAGTAACTACATTATTTCTATTTGAACGATACTCAAGTTCAAAATTTAGATCTTGTAACCCCATACACTCCTCCCGTTTCTAATAGCTATTCCTCAAAATAGTACAAATATTTAGAAATACTATTTATCATCAAGAATACTATTAACTGCTTCAATAAACTCATCTATATCACGCATAGTATTAAAATAACTAACACTTACTCTTACTGTACCAGCGTACTCTTCATCTTTAATCCACTTATGAATATATGGAGCACAATGATACCCAGTACGAACAGCAATTCCAAAATCCATATCTAAGATCATTCCAATATCCTCGGACTTATACCCTTGTACATTGAAAGAAACAATACCTACATGATTTTCTAAGTTTTCAGGTAGATATACTTTGACCTCTGGTATCTCTGCCAATTTAGCTATTAAATATTTTGTTAAATTTTGTTCTTTTTCCAATACATCTGTAACGTCTTTTCTCCATTTAAGAGCCTCATTTAGCCCAGCAATAGCAACTATATTAGGACTACTTGATTCATACCTTCCAGGTATTTGTTTTGGCATGTCCAGCTTTAACGAATCACTACCTGTTCCACCCACAATAACTTCCATTAACTCAGTTTCTGAATTAATGATAAAACCACCAACTCCAAAAGGTCCATATAACGTTTTATGACCAGCAAATGCTAAAAAGTCAATGTTTGATCTGTTTAAATCAATATCAATTAGTCCTAAAGATTGCGCAGCATCCAATATGGTAATTGCATTATACCTCTTTGCCTCTGTTGCTATTTCCTCATATGGCTGTATAGTCCCTAGAACATTGCTTACATGATTGATACAAATACATCTCGGCTGCTTTTGAATGAACATCATCTTTAGCATCTCAATATCGATACTAAGAGTATTGATATCTAATGGTATTTCAACTATTTCAATACCATACTTTTTTGAACAAAGCGCAGCTGTCCTAGCAACTGCGTTATGTTCAAAAGGAGTAACATATAATACATCTCCTGTCTTCCACGGAATACCTTGCAAAATTTGATTCATAGCTATAGTAACGGAAGGGGTAAATACCACCTTACTTGAATCAACCAAACTAACTAATTCAATTATTCTTTTTTTAGTATCATCTATTAATGCTGTTGCTTGTCTCGCAAGATGATATCCACCACGACCTGCATTCACACAACCATTTCTATTAGTTTCATCCATCTTTTTATAGACAGTTTCTGGTTTAGGAAATGTTGTTGCAGCATTGTCTAGATAAATCGTCTTATCCATAAAACCACCTACTTTATCAAATCGCTTATTAACTGTGCTAATACAGATACTTTTTGATTAATCTCCAATGACTCTCCAAATTCATCAAGTGTATCTTGTAAAGCATTTTTCAAGAAATAACTTGTACTATCATCCGTAACTTCATCATAAAATTTTGTTACCTCTCGATTACCATTTGATAATACAATCTTACTTTTTTGAGATATCTCAGTATCGACAGTCATTTCAATCTCTTGTTTTACACTTTTTAATTCTGCCTCATATTGTGGTAAACTTTCATCATTCCAGTTTTCAATATGAACATCGAGTAAAATCTTAGATAACCTATTTACAATTTCTTGCTCATCATAATTATCTAGACTCGAGATATAACTCATAAACAAACTTAACTTAGTGCTAGTCAGTACATTTTTTGCACTATTGTTCTGCATTGAATACCAAGAACTAAGTACTTCTACAAGATTATTTGTACTCTTTTTAGAGAATGTGGCAATTGTATTTTCCACAACTTTCTTTTTTATATTATTTAGATAGTTATCAGAAGTTTCCTTAACCTTCTTAACATATTGATAACACTCCACGTAATTTGAAGTAGCTAATTGATTCGGTATCGTCTCAAAAAGTAACTCTCTTGGATTACATTCAATTTTCTTTAATACTTTTCGTAACGTAAGCAATAAACCAAACTCTTTTTCATTAAGATCAGTAATCTCTTTATAATATTTGAAATTCGATGTTACTGATGGTAGGCTTTGCATCCATCTCTGCATATCTATAACGATTCGACTTATTATTGGCTTATTTTCGTCTTGTGCCTTTTGCATATTAATGAATAGTTCATCTAAACTGTTTAAGTACTGTAATTTATCTTTTGTACCCTTTTCTATCAACAAACTGTAGTTTTGCGGATTGTCATTTATATTAGACAAAATTTGACCTGATAAAGGAACCTCTTTATCCATCAAATAAATGATAGGTGTATCACCAAATGATTGAAGGCAATAGGCTAAGTAAATAGGGATTGGTCCTTTTCGCATACCTATTGGACGATTCAACAATATTTTATAAAGTTCACTAAAACTATTCTTTTTATCATCGCAAGATAGTATAAAATCCATAATAACCTTTAAGACATAAACTATGCCTTCATTCTTTATGTCCGAATCCAAAACTCCGGTATAAAATAAAGAGGATCGATATATAGATGCTTCTGGTGAGGTACCTGACATAAATGTGCTTAAATCTTCACGTTGTAATAACCTTGTGGTCAGATTATTTCTCGCAGTTCTAATTTGTGACGAAATACTATTTTTGTTGATCATTTCATTATTAATAACAGGTGTTTTACAATAAATTTGATTACAAATATCACCAACAAATCGATTAAGATCCTTTTGATTATTTATCTCAATAATACAATCACTATTATTTGAATACACTACTCTAGTACCAGCTAAACTCAGATCAAAAGTGGATTGAATCTCTAGCTGAACATCATGTACAATATCTTCCTCGTACATTTCAATTTCTTCCATTAATACACTGTTATCAGCCATAAAATCAGGATCACTTTTTAACTTTAGAATTGCCATATACCGATCTAAAAGATGATTAATATTTAGACTTCTATTTGACGTAATAACAATAATTCGATCATCAGCGAGTTCAGTAATATGCTCTATACAGCTTTCAACTGTACT
This sequence comes from Clostridiales bacterium, assembly GCA_029098165.1. Classification (GTDB taxonomy): domain Bacteria; phylum Bacillota; class Clostridia; order Lachnospirales; family Lachnospiraceae; genus Lachnoclostridium. Next base: position 15,543 of record JAQXNU010000229.1, on the reverse strand, counting down.
TCCATTTTTACTATAAACACATAGTATTTTTCCATCACTGAATGAATTAGTGAACAGAACATCGCTAGACTTTAAATTAATAAACTCATCCTCTGTAATGAATAAGTATCTAAAAAATCTCGTCATAGAATTATTTAGATTATGGGTCTTAGGCAATAAATAATCATAACCCGATATTCCTTGCATTACTTCAGAATAATTTCGATTTGATGGTAATTTATTAATTGCTTTACGGATCTCTTTACTAAAATTGAACCCAACGCTGTTCTTAAAATAATAATGCTCATTACTTGACCTAAAATCAATAATCCTTTTTTGAATTAATCTTTCAATCACACTATCAACTGCTTTAATATTAGAAGCATTTGATAAGTATTTTCTTGTTGGTGGGACTTCATCAAATTTATTAATTATATTAATAATTGATAATGTCTTTATAAGAATTACTTCTTCTTCGTCTTCAACACCCTTTAGTGCCTGTTCAGCCTTTAACCATTCATTATGTATTAACGAATTCGCGACCTCATTCTTAAACATATTTTTAAAATAATCATAAATATTAGCTGCAGTAATATAGCATGCCATTCCTTTTCTATGTTCCTTAATAAAACGTGCCATACTATGAGGCTCATCTTTTGAAATAAACGTAAATAGAGTTCTTTCATTCTGAGCAACTTTCTCACTAATATTTAGTAATAAATATGATGATAATGGGAGAAGAGGAAAGCAACCTCTAAAAACTATTTTATTATAATCCTCTTCTGTGAATAATGCCTTAAAAATAGGAATATCATATCCGTTATTTATTAATAACTCTTCATTACTTAGTTGACTATAGCTTTCTTTCTTTATGATAGCATTTTGAATTAATTCATAATTATTCTGTGATGATGAAACAAATAATATTTCATTAATTCTTCCCTCTACTCCTAAGAAGCTATTGATAATCTGTTTCGATAAAACATTACCATATTCTTTAATGCTCTTATGAGCCACCATGATAGTATGAATTTGGTTTACTTTTGAATTATTGGATAATTCACAGATATCTTGTAGTGTTTTCATATCTGTAGCCATAGTAGACTCGTCATGTCCTTCAATATACTTACTAAATTCATCAAATATGATAATTAATCCAGAGTAGCCATATTCCTTGCATAATGTTTCATTTATAGACTTATATATATGGGCGGCATCTGTATTTATTAATGGGTTAAAGATACTACCTGCCGTTAACTCTGGATATATATCTTTGAACAAGTTCAATGTATCTTTATCACACATTTTTAATCCAGTAATAAATTGTTTAATATCTGTCCTCTTACTTTTTAAGATATCAAGGAAACTATTATATGTAACAGTATAATTCTGTTCCCAATTAACAATTATTTTTTCTGCTTCATTAAAGTATGTTTGAGGTGCTATATTACTTAATCCTGCGCGTTTTAAAGCTTCATTGAGTGCAAGTAAAAATGCCTGGTTAAGATTGGTTTGTGTACTTGATATTAAAATTGGTAAATACTTTATATGCCTTTTTCTTAATTTCTCTAACTTTGATCCACATTCCACGTCAACATTCTTGATACGACTGATAATCATTTGTATTGATTCTTGTTCCTCTAAATCGTATCCCATCGATAAAATAGATAATAGTACTAAAAGGAGATGTGACTTTCCTTTTCCATAGGGTCCTATCAGTATTGTAGATTTTTCTTTTGTATCATTAAAAATATTATTGATATATCGTCTTAAAATATCAACTGATGATTTAGTTGGTATATAACTTTCAACTTTATTTTTTTTGTTAATATCTAATTGAATATTGATTGAGTTTTGAAACTTGTCATTTACCGCAACCAATTCATTAAGTTTATAATTATATATACTTTTCATAATCTTTATCCTATCCTTTAGCATTTACATAATATGATTGAATGACGTCAAACGCTGTAATATTCTCTTCCAAATAAACCATGTCCAATCCAGCAGTACGATTGACTCTTAAGTATCCCTTATTTTCAAGTCTATCTAGATATTGATTAATAGCAACACGGCTTAAATTTAGTACTTTTCCTAAACCATTTGATTCTTCATATAATGTATCAATGCTTATACTTGTAGTATAGTTTAACTCTCTGAGTTTTTTAATAATAATATATAATACAACTTCATCATTAATTAAGTTTAGATTTGGTTGCACCTTACTATATTTGTGCTTCCTTTCAGATATAAGCCCCAACTGTACGAATGGTGAAACTGTATTTTCTTCAGGATCAGAGTCTACACTCTTATTCTTTGAATACATATTTGTCAAAACTAATATGTCGTCTTTTAATGAATTTACTGGATATTCATCATTTCCAAGTTCCATTTTGAGTTGATTATCCAATTCAAAAAATAATTCTTCTCTTGAATAATCATCAACATCGCATTTATTAAATAAAAGATTCCAAGACGTAGCCATTTCATAATGAGTTACAAGATTGTAATGCAAAATCCACAATGTAAAAATATCCTCAAAATATGGATCTTCTTTTTCTATAATTTGTCCTAATTTCGTTAGCTTAGCTCCATCTTTTGTTGTTTCCTCCATAAGTTTAAAAGCTTTTAACCAATAGCGAATGGACTGTGCCATATTAGAACCTACTCCTAGCATATCAGCAGCCTTCTTATCTCGAAATACCAATGCATCATTTTTGATACATCTTAAACCTTTATTAAGCCAGCCCTCTCTTATGCCAAAACTTCCATGCCCTTTTAATTTATAACTACTTGCCATCTACTTATCCTCGCTTTACTGCTAAAACTTTTCGCATATAACATCCACCATTAAAGTGACCAACACATTCCCCACAACGAACGCATTTTTCAGTATTAATTTTATAAATCACCTGTTTTTCTTCGTTTTCCCTTATCGTAATAGCATCATGCTTACATATACTAGGACAAGCCATACAGCTCATACACATCTGATATTTTGTAAGCTGACATTTTATCTTTTCTTCTGCCGTTTTCATAGAAGTCGCACGTGCTATTCTATGATCTATAATTGTTACTTTTAATGTAGAAGTACCAATTCTACCTTGTAATTTAAGTTTCACCGTCCCCGACTTACTCAGAACATAGACCTCACCAAGACGCTTGTTACCTAATTCGTAATTCAGATAACCAAATGGTTTAAAAAGCTCATATAATTCTTCACTAATCGGCTTTTGAAGCTCATAATTAAAAGAGTTCTCCTCTGTTGCACAAGGTGTAAAAGATATAATTGATTTATTAGCTATATCTAAACCATTTCCTCCTTGTCTAGCCTTCCAGTTACCACTATCAACATACTCCTCTGCATCTGGTTTCCCGATGTTTCTGGCGAAATCTACTAAAATACTTCTAAAATTAAAAAATTGCTCTGGCATATGCACTTTAGATAAGTATTCTGACCAAATACTATTATTTGGACAGCACCAACAACCAACTCTAGCATATCCTAGACGATAGGCACTATTAAAATCAACTTTTTCACTTAGTATATATAACCAAACATCAAAATCAAACCAATCTATAATTGGTGCTATAACCTTCTGTTTCGTTATTTTGGGGCTATCAGATTCACGCTCATATTTACTTCTACTTGTAGATTCACTTCGTCTAATACCGTAAAAAGTAATAATATTTTTCTTATTTTTGAATAAGCTCTCAATTTTTCTTGTAATCGATCCTGTCTTGAATACAGTACAGCACCATCTCATAACACGGCTTGGGGGACCGACAATCTGACATAAATCATTAAAATTCTTATCTTTATTTCTTGATGAAAGAACCGGTGTTTCACGATGACTTGCCTTAAAATTCTTCACATACTCCATTGTTTCTGGAAATTCTAATGTCGTATCACCAAATATATGTAGAATTTTAGGATTTCCCAATGCCTTGATTACTAAATCAGATACAACCGTTGAATCTTTTCCCCCACTAAAAGAAACAAACATATCACTTAGATCAAGACCTGATGCAATATTTTTTATGTAACTTTTTGCTTCAGTTGTTATTTCATTAAATCTTACTTCGTTCGCTTTAATAAATCTTGCGATTGTTTCATCAAACGTAGCGTATGAATTCTCTTTACTCAACTCTTGATATTCTATTCTAATTTCATTATCATCTATATTCTTTAAGTTGCTAATTACAAACTTAATTTTTTTTCCGTTAACAAAATAGGTATTACCGGTTCCGTTCCAAACAGAATCATTCTTAAAAGCAAAAGGTTTCCCTAATGTTATCTCAACTAGTAACCTTTCTTCAGGGAACACGGGTCTTAAATCAGTTGTTAAATAACTACCTTCTTGACCACATAATCCACAAATTCCTGTATATATTGGTATATTACAATGATGACACCAATAAATTTTTGACATTACTTTCGTACGTTGTCCACAAACTTCACACTCACTGTACTTTGTATCAATATTACAATTTTCACATCTATATGTAATCAAATCTTTCTCCTCTACAATCTCTTATTTCAATTTAATTTTAACCCCTTAATACAATACTTAATAAAGTAATTTTATCTCTTATATTAATAGTAACATGACACTAAACTTTTTTACCATAGGTATAAGCTGGAATCAATAAGTTATAACTATATTAACCCAAAATAATTACAGCATAGATTTTCAATTTATAAATATATTCTAGAGCATTTTACAGTACTCAACTTTCTCTTTTTCCATTCTAGTGATAATATAAATTAATACTCTAACTATATAGATCACATAACTCCTAAGGAATTTGTAATATGTATAATTCATCTTCCTTGCTTTTTTCCTATCCTTAACATATTTTAAACAACCTTGCATACCATTACAACTATCTCCTCTAATTATAACTTCTCCGCCAAAATTATGCAACATTTTACATTTATCGCCCCTCTATCAAAATACACAAAACCACACAAAAGCACCCAGAAACGCCACAAAAAAAAAGAACCAACATCCACCCCACCTGGCTGCCTGTTGGTTCTTCCTCCCCTCATACACTCCTACCCCTCATACATCCTCCACATCTCCCCAATCCTCCTCTTTACCTCACTCCGAACCCTCTCCGGCTCCAAACACTCGCACTTCTCCCCCAAACCAAGCAGGATATTATAGTAATAATCAGTCTCTACAAACGGAAAACTAACGACATAATGTTCCTCTCCATCCGCCACTAAATCTTCATACGGGCAATAATCCAACACCCGCTCCATGATCGACTTATGAATGCGAATTTTAACCTTGATTTGCATCGACTCCTGAATATCACCATACTTCAACATCGGCCTATCATACTCCCGTGGTTGAAACCCTTCCTCACATATATGCAAGCTGGACATACGTCCGAGTTTAAATAAACGAAAATCCTTCCGAATGCGACAATACCCCTGAATATACCAGTGATTATCTTTTAATACAAGCTGATACGGTTCAACCGAACGTACCGTTTTGTCCCCGTGGCGGTCTGCATATTGAAAGGAAATCAGTTTATTTTCCTGCATCGCAGATTTGATCATTTCCAGATAAGGTTGTATGTTCCGATTGTCCATCCATGGAGTTAGATCTATGTAAATTTGATTCGCTTTTAGTTCAATGTCTTTGGATTGCTCCGAAGGGATAAAGCTCTTAACTTTTGCTAGAGCATTTACTAGTTCATTCCCCTGTACCATATTCGGCAGACTAGAAAGTCCCATCAAGATTGTCGAAAGATCGGACGTCGAAAATACTTTATTGTCCACCTTATATTGTGGCATAATTTCAAAACCGCCGCCAACCCCTGAAGTTGCTCGAATCGGAATTCCTGCCATGTTGATGGAATCGATGTCGCGGTATATTGTGCGAGGGGAAACTTCAAACATATCTGCTAATTCCTTGGCACCGATCCGCTTTTTGTCAAGAAGTATCATAATAATACTAACAAGCCTGTCAACTTTCATCTTAATATGGTCTCCTTTAAAATTCTTTTTTTCATTATAGATTGTTGCCATAATGGTGTCAACAATTGGCAAGTATAATGAGTTCATAAAGATCAACAAGGAGGATAAAAACATGCAGAACAAAGCTTTAGTAATCATTGACATTCAAAATGACATAACAAAGAATTATAAGGACATCGTAAATAATATCAACCGCGCCATTGACTGGGCAGTAAATTCTGACATCCATGTTGTTTACATCCGACATGAGAACTTATCCGCTGGCACGAGAACTTTTAAGCACGATACGAAGGGTGCTGAATTCGTTCCAGAGTTGAATATCGCATCGGACAACATATTTACAAAGTATAAAGGAAACGCTTTGACCTGTGAAGAATTTGCAGAGTATATTACTGAAAATGAAATCACAGAATTCTATCTTGCAGGTGCAGATGCAACTGCTTGCGTAAAATCGACCTGTTATAACTTATGCAAAGCCAATTACGTCGTTAACGTCCTATCCGATTGCATTACAAGTTATGATAAACGAAAGATTGACGAGATGCTGCGCTATTATGAGAGTAAAGGCAGTAACGTTCTTCCTCTCAATGACTTATTAAGCGAAACTTGATTTTTTCTGTTTCAATCGGTAATAGCTTCACTTAAGCATTGCAATCAGATCAACTTTCCACTACTGTATGCCCTTTGGAATCTCGCCATCCTTTGCACACTCCACCTCAGCTCCGGCAAAATAGACAAATGCTGGCTGTTTTTTGTCTGTCACATCATAGGTAGCGTAATCATTTACCCCGACTAAGAAATTCCTATCCTTACGATTACTGATCACTGCCTTCTTTTTGTGCAGCTTATGCCAGCACTGTCCGATTACATAACTACTCCTTTCATACCCATTGTAGCAGGGACACAGTTTGAGTTTTTCACATTTCTTGCTATCCGTAATTAACCTATTTGATTCCTAATGCATTTTCCACATCATTAAGCATGATATCTAAAGCATTGATACCACCTTCTGCAGTATACCATACATTTGGATTTGCAAGGTAAACGATATTACCATTCTTGTAAGCATCGGTTCCTTGGATCAATTCATTTTCCATGATTTCTTGTGCCATCTGTGCACCTTCCGTTGCAATTGCACTATCACGGTCCATAACAAAGATATAATCTGGGTTCTTCGCCACTACTACTTCAAAGGAAGCTTCATTACCATGCGTTCCAGTAGAACCCGTACCATTGGAGCCACCGTTACCACCTTGGCCTTTGTTCTCACTATTGCCCCCCTGTCCTTTACCATAGTCGCCTCTTCCACCTTCACTTGTTACTACATCTAAACCGATGTTGGTAAATCCTAATTCTTTACCGATGATGGAGCATCTTCCATCGTTCCCTAAGATGTTAAAACTTCCACTGGTTGTCATACCAACTAAAGTCGTTTTATCTTTCGAGATTTCCTGAATCTTTGCAATTCTGTCAGCGAAATCTGCAGTCATACCAGCTACTTCTTCCTCTAAACCGAATAAAGAAGCAATTGTTGTTGCATTCTTCGCTACACTGTCGACCACGCCAAGTTCAAGATCCGTTGAAAGATATATAACTGGTGCAATCTCGCTAAGGATGTCATAAGAACTAGCAAGACGGCCACCAATGAAGATCACGTCTGGATTGGATTTCATGACAGTTTCTAAATCTGCTTCCTTGATCGTACCAAGGTTTGCTACCTCTTTATCGTCAGAGTATTTTGCTAGATAGCTGATAGAAGTCTTTGCAGTACCAACGACACGATTTCCCATTCCTAACGCATCCAGAACATCTAATGCTGCAAAGTCTAAGACAGCAATACGCTGTGGATCATAAGGTACTTCTAGCTCAATTTCTTCCTTATTAGCATTGTAAGCCTTGATGGTAATCTTCTCTGGCTTTTCTTGTGAAGTCTGATCCCCATTGGAATTCCCTGCATTTTCCCCACTTGTTATGGACTGAGTCGGAATGGAACTACCATCTTCCTTAATTGTTGTCTTCCCACATGCTACTAAACTTGCAACTAAAACACCTGTTAAACATACTACTGTAAATTTTCTCATTATATTTCTCCTTTATCCTCAATGTATACTGATACAAATATGACTGATTTTAACTATTTTTCAAGCATGATTCTTGCCACTCATCAGCCGTCCTATCATTTACTAATAATAAATTGATAACGGTCTACCCTCGATCTCCATGATTTCAAAATCTACTCGATAGATTTCCGCTAAGTTTTCCTTTGTGATTACTTCATGCACCGTACCATACTTTGCAATCTGTCCATTTTTAAATGCACAAATGTAATCCGAATAAAATGCTGCATAATTGATTTCATGCAATACTAAGATGACTGTTTTACCTAACTCATCGCATAATCGACGAAGAATCTTCATCATGTTCGTCGCATAGTAAATATCTAAGTTATTCGTTGGCTCATCTAATAACACATATTCGGTATCCTGTGCGATGACCATCGCGATAAATGCTCTCTGTCGCTGACCACCCGATAATTCATCGATGAAACAATCCTGAAATTCTTCGAGTTCCATGTAAGCGATTGCTCTATCGATCCTTTCTTCATCTTCTTTTGTATTCCGACCACAGGAATGAGGAAATCGTCCAAAGGCAATTAACTCACGCACAGTCAGTTTCATCTGAATGTTATTGCTCTGCGTAAGAATCGCTAGATGCTTGGACAATTCTCTACTCTGCCAATCCTTTAAACTCTTCCCCTCAACCTCGATCGCACCTGCATCCGCTGCGATCAAACGAGAAATCATACTCATGATTGTAGATTTACCCGCACCATTTGGTCCGATTAGAGAAGTAACCTTTCCCTTGTGGATTTCAAAGCTGACATCATCGACAACCTTTTTTCCACCATACTGTTTTAATAAATTACGTATCCTCATCGATAACTTTCCCTTCTATTCGTAACTAAAAAGATATATCTCGTTCCTCCCTGGAAGAATCGGTTGTTGTAAGCACACGCTTACTTCTTATTGGCTAACAGCAAGTATAAGAAGTAGATACCTCCGCCAACAGTGATAAAGACACTGACTGGAATGGAATAAACAAATACTCGTTCCACTAACATCTGTCCACCAATTAGGATAATCATACCGAATAGCCCAGCGCCTAACACAAGCTGAGAATGACGGTACGTCTTTAATAACTGCCGAGAAAGATTGGCTACAATCAATCCCAAGAAAGAAATCGGTCCAACCATCGCAGTTGCAACGGCTATGCATAACGTAACACCTAATAACAATTTACGAATGCATTTATCATAATCCACACCAAGATTGATAGCCTGATTCTTACCAAGCGTTAAGACATCTAACAGCATGATTTCTTTTCTCAATACAATGATGATTAATACTAATGTGATCAATGAAGATACAATGATTTCAGAATTGATATTATTAAAACTTGCTACTAAGGTTGCTAATAAAGCGTCATAATCATTTGGATCCATAACACGTGTCATCGTACTTTGAATACTTCCAAAGAAAGAAGTCAGCACCGTACCGATCAATAAAACATAAAGAATGTTATGGTTTGTCTTCTTAAATAAATAACTGTAAATGGTCGTAGCCACAATACCCATTAAAATTAAATCCACTGCAAAAGATAAATTAGCATTGATCGCTAACACACTTCCTGCACCTGCGAAGAATACCACTGCCGTATGGATTGCAGTGTATAACGAGTTCATACCAAGTAGACAAGGAGTCACAACGTTATTATTAATAATGGATTGAAAAACGATCGATGCTCCACCGATTGCAAATGATGTGATCATCATAACGATCAATTTGGGCGTACGAAGTTTCAAAGCGAATCGAAGAAATCTTGTGTTACTAAAATCTAGATCAATCAGCATATATAACGCTGCTGCTAGCAATGCAAGTACCGACATAATAACCAGCTTTTGCGTATTGTTTCTGCGATCGGCTCGTTTCATTGTGGCTACTAGATTGACTGTCTCACTACTCATTTGCTACACCACCTTTCCCTGCGCATCCGCTATCTTTTGTTTTTTCTTACCGAAAGAAATTGCTTTTGTACCGTGTTTTAAACGATATAACAACAACAGAACAAATAAGATACTTCCTACAATACCAACAATCAATTCAATTGGAAGTTCATATGGTGCGATCACGATTCTTGCAATCATATCACATGCTAATACGAACAACCCGCCAAACAATGCAGTATCAATAAGCGTTCCTTTGATCTTATCCCCTCGAAACATCGCTACGATATTCGGTACAATCAGACCGATGTAGGAGATAGAACCAACAACGACAACGATAGACGCTGTGATCATCGCAGAAATCGTTAATCCCATAAATAAGATCAAGTTATGGGAAACGCCAAGATTTTTAGAGAAATCTTTTCCCATTCCGACAATGTTGAAATGATTTGCAAATAGGAATGCTAAGATTACCAATGGTACAGTTAGATAAACGATTTCATATCGTCCACGTAATACCATGGAGAAATGTCCTACCAACCAAGTAGATAATGCCTGACTCATCTCATACTTTAACGCAAGGTAGCTTGTCACACCACCGATGATGTTACCGAACATAATACCAACTAATGGAACCATGACCACATCTTTAAACTGAAGTTTCTGAATGAAGTAAACGAAAATCCAAGTTCCTAAGATTGCAAAGATAAATGCAAAAATGGCTCGACTCCAGATGGTGGACTGCTTCATGAACAACAAAGCGATCAAGATACCAAACTGTGCGGAAGAAATTGTTGCTCCCGTCGTTGGTGATACAAACTTATTCATACATAACTGCTGCATGATCAGACCTGCCACACTCATACCAATACCCGTACATAAAATAGCGAGCAGTCTTGGTAATCTCGAAATGAATAAAACTCGTAGTGCCTCTGTATTCCCAGTTAACACATCTGTGATACTAACATCAAGTACTCCTACAAACAGTGAAATAAATGATAAAACAATCAAAGAGATCAATAGAATCAGAGTTGGTGTGTGCTTTTTAATAACAAAAACCTCCCTATATAATCTGTCTAACGTATATTTGCATGCTCTAGTAAATATTAGTCATTACTAGCCTATAGGTATAAAACAAGGACAGTGTTAATTTCACTGTCCTTGCGTATTATATGATAATGATTCTCATTATACAATAACTTACTTTTTGGTAAGTTACTTTTTTTCTTGATTTTTCTCTTAATCGGTTTCTTGTTCTAACGTAATACTATTATTCTTGGCATATGCATGAGAAAATATATGAATGGATGCCATAATATCCGTTAGGATACTGTATTCTTCATTTATCGAATAAATAATGACTTTCGGTGGGCGGTCATCCACTACTTCTTTTATAAGGATTCCACTATCAACTAGTTCATTTAGCTGAAAACTTAAGACCTTCGGTGTGATATCATGGATTGCCTTCTCTAACATTGAGAAACGGTTATCTCCTTGTTGAATATGCCACAATATACAAAGTTTCCATTTACCACCGATCAGATCGTGATGTAATAACAATGTATTTTCATAATTTGACTTAATTTTATTCATTGTTGACCTCAAATCTCTAACTTTTGGAGCTAGTTTAAACTAACATTAAAGTTAAGTCAACAACGAAACTAATTATGACCTTCTACTATTTCTAATTCTGTTCCTTTCTCGATCAGCTGATTACGCAAAGATAGCAAATCCATATAATAATCCTTGCTGTTATTCGGATTAACATAGACCGGTACGCACATCCCTAACATATTGGGTGGATTATGATAGATATTATGACTTTGAAAATGGTAGACTGCTTTCGAGAATAAATCTTCATAGGTTGCTTCAATCTGATAAGGATGTTTTCCGTAAATCTTAACCTTATTGTTAGTAGTACATCCAATAATTGTTGCATCCACACGATTTCCTTCCGTGATTAGTTTCTGCCGTTTGGATTGCATCTGCTGCTGATAGATTACCATAATAATGGTTAGAATCAAAAAGAGTGATCCAAGCAATCCAAACACCGTTGATTGAAAATAAAGGTTCTCCTGAATGCGTACCTTGCTAGGTTTCTCTACATCATAGAGGATACTAATCTCTTTTCCCTCATACCAGCTATCCCAACATTTATAGATCGTCTTTTGATAGTTCTTATCATCGACATCATAACTTATCGTAATATGAGGTCCATGCGTGTCTTCTCTACAATTGACACCGGTAATTGTCGCATTTACCGTTTTCGCATGTTTTACAAAATTATGAGCAGACATCGAGCTTAATGTAGCAAATCCTAAAAATATTACGCTTACAAGAAGAACGAAAAGTTGACAGAATTTTAATATGTTATTGTTTTCCTGGCTCATAATCAACCGCCCTTCCCAATCTTCTTTGTTTCTTCTGAACTCATCGTTTGAGGAAACTACATCGATTTATCCTCGATACATAACGGTTCCACTCCATACTGTTGTGAAACTTGTTCTAACTGTGTATTAATTTTCTTAATCGAATTACGAATTCCTATATCAATTAAATGTTCCGGCAACACGGCTTTTACTTGTGGAATCTTAAACGCTACCTTCATCAGCTTTGCTCCGAACCGCACCTTAGTATCTACCTCACTATGATTTAGGGCGGCCAAGATTCGATCATAATCTTCATCATTTACTTCGATATTAATCTTACATAATTTTTCGTTATCATGACGTGCACTTTTTAGTTCCAGTGTCTTTGTAATCATAGGATTCTCCTCAATCATCAACAACTTCGATTCTGCCAAAACTCAGGCCATAAGGTGTCAATACTTGACGTACTTTATCTTGTAGAACATCATTCCGTAATACAGCCTTGATCAGTTTTTCTTTAACGGGAGTAGGAAATACCATAACAGCTGCTTTGATTGCTTCCATCGATAGCTTTTTTTCCTGATAAAACAGGTCAAATAATGTCTTAACCAAAGGGTCAACTTCTTTTTCTTGCTTTTGATTCATACCCTTGTGTGCTTCTTCAAATACAATTGGCATTACATACTCAACGATTCGATTGTAATCGACTTCTGTTAACTCTATGACAATCTGACCTAAATTTTGAACGTTATCATTGGATTGTAAATTTGTTCTAATTTTTAGCATAGCCTCTCCTTACATCCACACTTTCCTATATGATTATTATTATAGTACTTTGCCATGTAATATTCTACCATAAATTTCATATTTCATACACAAGTCCAATCATGAAAATAAAAAAGTGACTGTTGTACTCATGATGATTTCTTAACTCAGATACATCATTGTATACAACAGCCACGATAGCTTCATTTCAATTGTTATTATTTTCTTAATTCATTAATACCCTATCTCAATTTTGTGCCACAGCCGGTGCAAAAGATTGCTCCGTCTTTCACAGCCTTTCCGCAATTTGGACAGAATAATGGAGCTTCTGTCGGTTGTGTTGTCGTTGGATTCATGTCCATCACAGTTGTCGATTGGTTATTAACATCCACCTGTGGTGTATTTGCATCCAAAACGTTATCATTTTGTGCTGCGTTCATCTGCTCAGCGTTATCCATCGGTATGCCACCCTGCTCGGTCGTAGCTGCCATGTTTTCCATCACTGGTTGCTGCGAGGAAGATGGAGACTGCATAAAGTAATAAAGCTGCATATCCTTAACAAAAGCGTTCAGCCAGTTGAGCAATGCATTGCATCGCTCTCCATCGATGCTAACAGAACGAAGTTCATAATATGCCCCATCTACCGTCTCAATCAAGATTGTAAAGTTCTTTGGAAGCTGCTTTACTGTCATCTGTAAGATGGATAGGTAATTAAGAGCGATTGTTGGCTGGCCACTATTTCGAATGTATAGACGTCTGGATCCAACTGCAAATCCTTCTTTCACTGTTGAGAACAACGAGCTGTCATAATACATGAGAAGGAATTCATCCCCTAGATTGATCTCATAGTTGCGAATTACTTTATTGATTGCATCGTTCATATTTGGCTCTAAGATATTTACCGATTTACCAAACTTATAGTTTGCCGACATAATCTGGTACTCTCTTACAAATCGATTGGCAAGTGTCAACTCGTTGGTCACAAAATGATTCCAATTACAACTAAATGAATTTAGATCAATCGGTGGTACAGCAAACTTCGCACTTGGACAAGTGATCATCATCCCAGGATTATTGATATAAAGAGCCATCTGGCTAAATACCTGAGCAAACATCGAACTTGTCTTCTTGGAAACAGAACCATCTAACGTAATCGCGTTGCCTGCTTTATCCTGAATTACAACGGATTCACTTAAGAATTTCTTCGCAATGCCAAATCCTGCAATCTGTTCCACTGGGATTGCAAAAAATGCTTTCTTTGCCTGGTAATAGCACATCGTTTTTGTGATTGCAAAATTCAGACTTCCAGAAGCAACCAATACGATTGGAACCTCGACTGGATTGACATTCGGGATGTTTACTTTCATCTTCTCCCACTCACCAGGAAACTCATTGGAGATTCCTGCAAGTAAAATTGCCGGATCAAAAAAACCAATGGAATTCATAAACTGCTGAAGAGCCGCTGCATAAGGAGTCACCTCTTCGTAGGACAGATTGATCTGTCTCTGAGCTAACTTCGCAAAGTATCTGGATTTTGCTTCATTGCAAACATCCATCTGAGAAACCTTAGCCATCAACTCCTGAATCTCCTGATTACTTAAGCAATCAAAATCTGACTGAAGTTTTGTCAATTCAATCATATCTAATTCTAAGATTCGAGCAGCGATTGCGGCTTCGTAACGTTCCACTCTTCTTGGCTCATAACCTAACTGCTTAATTTCTAGGCTCAGTTGCTTTACTTGTTCTTTATCCATCGTAAATAGCGACTGACTCACTTCTCTTAAATGCTCCTGACGAGCTTTATTTAAGTACAATTCCGTTGTAAATAAAAAACCTTTTAAATACTTTGGATTATATGAATTGGTCCGTAACTTCGTATATAAGTTTTCCAGACTTTCTAGGGAGCGTGTCTCTAAGTTTGCGCATAAATCTTCGAGTTCCATACGATCTAAATTATCGAGACGTTGATTGATTCTCTGATAAAATGGCTCCTTTAACGCTACCTTACATGTAATTGAATCTAGTTTTGTACGAATTGCATGAACTTCCAATTTATCGCTTTCCTCGATGTTTTTACAGAGCACCGTCATTTCTTCTACGTAAATGGCATCCATACGTGCATCAACCTTTACTCGATATGGAATTGTAAATTGACCTCGATATCGGTTGGAACAAAGAACGGTTAAGAGCTCCTTCAATTCGTCTAATGATTTTGTCTCATACCCCTCACATAATGCTTCTACTTCTTGATTTTCTAAGAAATCCTCTCTTTGTTGGATTTTCTGAACAAAGCTTTGAGTCACTTCATTAGGGAAGTTAAGCTGAAAGACTTTCTGTCTCTTTTCTGCCAGCTGCTCTCTGGTATCCTGCTCAATTTCACCAACAGTCTGGGTTAGGATCTCTTCCTGACGTTTTACGATCCAAGGCTGTGCCTG
>JAQXNU010000228.1 GCA_029098165.1 Clostridiales bacterium | reverse complement strand
CAGATTGAGTCGATAAATGTTTTAAGAGTGTATCATGAACACCCGACGTGGAGGTAAGTGATGATTACAATATGTATAATTGTAAAAAACGATTCCGTAAACTTAAAAAAATGTTTAGAGCTACTTCAAAGTACAGGATATGAAATCGTAGTGGTAGATACAGGGTCAACAGATGAGACGATAGCAATTGCAAAACAATATACGAATCAAGTATATCATTTTGCTTGGTGTAATGATTTTAGCGCCGCTAGAAATTATGCAATTTCAAAAGTTAAAAGCCCATATGTATTAATGGTAGATAGCGATGAAATGTTGATGGAGATTAATCCAAAGGATTTAGAACGAAAGGTGAAGAAAAATCCTAAAGATATCGGACGAATTCATCGACATAATTCATTTGTGCGTAATGGAAACTCATATCTGGAGAAGGAACTGGTGAATCGCCTATTCCCAAAAGATGAGTATCATTACGAAGGAATTATTCATGAACAATTAGTTGCCAATGATGGAAAAGTTGCTTCGACTTATGAGATACCGATTGTGTTCCTGCATGAAGGATATAATGGTACGTGGGAACAACGACAAGCAAAAGCGGAACGTAATATTCATTTACTAAATCAGATGCTATTAGATCATAAAGAAGATACTTATATTCTCTATCAATTAGGAAAAAGTTTTTATTTTAAAGAATGTTATAAGGAAGCTGCAGACTATTTTGAAGAGGCCTTTCAGTATGATTTAAACCCGAAATTGGAATATGTGATTGATATGATTGAAATGTATGGGTATGCATTAATCAATTCAAAACAGTATGAGAAAGCATTAGGTTTTGAAAATTTATATGAGGAGTTTGGTAATACTTCTGATTTTGTTTTCTTAATGGGTTTAATCTATGAGGAAAATGGAATGTTTGATCAAGCCGTTCAGCAGTTTTTACATGCGACACAGTTTGAGGAATCAAGGGTAGTAGGAGTAAATTCCTATTTAGCACTCTACAATGTAGGAGTTATTTATGAATGTCTCGGATTCAAGGAAGAAGCAAAAAAGTATTATGAAGAATGTGGTAGTTATGCAAAAGCAATCGAGGGAATCGAGCGTTGCAGCTAAAAACAGATGATAGATTAGGTAGTGAGGATAAAATGAAAAAAATATATATTACAGGTTTAGCAGGTATGCTTGGAAGTAATCTTGCATTTTTACTGCGAGATGAATATCTTGTCTATGGTGTTGACCTAATAAAAGTGAAAATGCCGGAAGTAGAAGCATACGTTTATGATATACTGGATGAAGATAACGTACGCGAACAGCTACTTCGTATAAAACCAGACGTACTCATTCATACGGTTGCTGCAGTAAATGTAGATTTATGTGAAAAACAGAAGGATTTTGCAAAACAATTAAATGAGAGATCAACAGACATTGTTGCAAAAGTTTGTCATGAGATCGGAACAAAGGTCATCTATATATCTACAGATGCAGTGTTTGATCCAGTCCATCCTCGATTAAGTCAGGAATCGGATGAGGTAAACCCTAAAAATGAATATGCAAAAACAAAACTTGCCGGTGAAAAGTATGTCTTACAATATCCTGAGAATCTTGTACTTCGTACAAACATTTATGGATTTAATGTTCAAAACAAGAATAGTTTTGGTGAATGGGTATTAAGTAGCTTGTTAAAAGGTGAGACACTTAAGATGTTTGATGATATTTATTTTTCACCGATTTTAGTAAATGATCTGGCTATGGTGATAAAGCAGTGTATACAAAATGATTTATGTGGATTATATCATGCTTGTGGAACCGGTGCTGTGAATAAGTATGAGTTTGGTATTATGCTAAAGGAAGAATTTCAGATAACAACTGGGGCTATTGTTAGAACTAGCAGTGATACGTTTTCATTTCAAGCACCACGCTCCAAATATATGGGAATGTCAAATGAAAAACTAAAAAATGCACTTGGCATCAAGATACGAACACCGAAAGAGAGTATCGCTTACTTTAAAGAGTTGTACGATTGTAATTATCAAAAAGTACTAAAAGAGTTCGGAGGGATAACAGAATGAAGATACAGATTGGAAATACAATGATCTCAAGCAAGGGGAAACCTTATTTTATCGCTGATATTGCAGCAAATCATGATGGAAGCTTAGAACGTGCCTTTCATCTGATTGAATTAGCTAAGGAAGCGGGTGCTGATGTAGCGAAGTTTCAAAATTTTAAGGCAAAAAAAATTGTGAGCCGTAACGGATTTGATACGATGGAACGTTTATCACATCAGGCTGCGTGGAAGAAGTCGGTATTTGAAGTTTATGAGGACGCCAGTGTATCTGATGATTGGACAGAACGTTTGAAGGAAAAATGTAGGGAAGTCGGTATTGAATATATGACAAGTCCTTATGATTTTGAAGCAATCGATTTAGCGGACCCTTATGTCAATGCCTACAAGATTGGTTCTGGAGATATTACATGGATTGAAATTATCGAGTATATGGCGAAGAAAGGGAAACCTGTTTTGCTTGCAACGGGAGCTTCTAGTATGGAGGATGTCAAACGTGCTTATGAGGCAATCCGAAAATATAACAATCAAATTGTCCTCATGCAATGTAATACAAACTATACGGCAAGCATAGAAAATTTTCACTGTATCAATCTTAATGTGTTAAATACTTATAAAGAGTTGTTCCCTGAGTGTGTTCTGGGATTATCGGATCATACCTTTGGACATACGACAGTGTTAGGCGCATTGGCACTTGGTGCCCGTGTATTTGAGAAACATTTTACAGATGACAATCTTCGTGTTGGACCTGACCATAAGTTTGCCATGAATCCGATCACTTTTAAAGAGATGGTGGATCAGGCAAACCTTCTTTATGAGGCTATGGGGGATGGAGTGAAAACAATCGAGAAGAATGAAGTGGAATCAGCGGTTGTTCAGCGTCGTTCCTTATACTTTGTTCGAGACATGAAACAAGGTGAAATGGTGAAAAAAGAGGATTTATTTCCATTAAGACCAATTAAGTCAGATGGAATCCCACCATATGAAGTTGACAGATTAGTTGGAAAGAAGCTAAAAGTTGATGTGAAAAAGGATACACATATAAGATGGGAGGATGTCGAAAATGCTGAAGGGAAATAAGGTTTATCTGGTACCAATTGAACGTGATGATTTGGAATTACTACGAACTTGGAGAAATCAGCCGGAATTTCGTAAATATTTTCGGGAATATCGAGAAATCAGTAAAGACATGCAAGAAAAATGGTACGAGAATAAAGTGCTTGGGGACCCATCTACCATCATGTTTGCAATCCGCAAGGTAGCCGATGACTCTTTACTTGGATGTTGTGGTTTATGCTATATCAACTGGGTACATCGAAATGCAGATTTGTCCCTTTATATTGGATATAATAATGCTTATATTGATGAGGAGGGCTTTGCAAAAGAGGCCTGCCAGTTGATGTTTGCTTACGGATATGATGAACTTGGTCTTCGTAAAATATGGACGGAAATTTATGAATTCGACACACCAAAATTTCAACTATACTCAGAACTGGGATTTCACCAGGATGGAATGCTTCGGGATCAATATTTTTATGAAGGACGTTTTTGGAATTCCAGAATGCTTTCATTATTAAATGACGAATTTCAACGCTAAGGAGGAAAACATGAGTATACTAGCAATCATACCGGCAAGAGGCGGAAGTAAAAGGATTCCAAAGAAAAATATAAAAGAGTTTTGTGGTAAACCAATTGTTGAATATTCCATTCAAGCAGCCTTATCAGCAGGAATATTTACGGAGGTAATGGTATCAACCGATGATGAGATGATTGCGCAGATTGCAAAAGCTGCGGGAGCAAAAGTACCATTTATGAGAGGAAAAGAAGCATCGAGTGATTTCGCTACAACTGCTGATGTGCTTCTTGAGGTACTTAACAGGTATGAGCAACAAGGAATCTATTTTGATGAAGTATGTTGTATCTATCCAACAGCACCATTCGTCACAGCCGAAAAGTTACAGAAAGGGTATGAACTACTGCAAGGTGGAGATTCTGTTATGCCAGTAGTTAAGTATTCCTATCCAATTCAAAGATCAATACATTTGAAAGATGATTTGGTTTATATGAATTGCCCGGAATATGTAAATACACGTTCTCAAGATCTAGAAGATATGTATCATGATTGTGGCCAGTTCTATTTTTTGAAAGTTGAAGCGCTAAAAGAAAAGAAAGCTTTATTTACAGAAAAGACGGTTCCTATGGTATTGTCTGATTTAGAAGTACAGGACATTGATCATATAGAAGACTGGAAGATAGCTGAAATTAAATACGAGTTAATGAAGCAGACAATAGCCATTAAGAGCTAGATATCAGAAGAGTACAATATAAATGATAACAATGTCAACAGGTTTCAATAGATACCTCTCTGGATTTTTAGATTTTTGGACCGATGATTGCCTCAGTATGGAATCGTGTAGAAGAGTTAGTCCCACAAACGACATCTGATTTCTTGATAGAGAATAATAAAAATTAGTAAAAAGACCAGAAAAGCAGTTCATCTATGTGTGAAAAGCTTTTCTGGTCTTTTAGGCTCTATTCTCAAGTCATAGAGG
Source organism: Clostridiales bacterium (assembly GCA_029098165.1). Taxonomy (GTDB): domain Bacteria; phylum Bacillota; class Clostridia; order Lachnospirales; family Lachnospiraceae; genus Lachnoclostridium. The sequence continues at coordinate 21,198 of JAQXNU010000228.1, read as the reverse complement.
ATAAATTGTTACAAATCTGATACAATGTAAATAAATGGTTGAATAAAGGAAAATATTGTGATATAGTAACGTTGAATGTATTTACATAACCATCATAGTTTAACCACATTTTTCTTTAAAAATGAGGCTGAAAATAGAGGAACCTTCTCCAGAATAAGTAGAGTTTAATAAGATAGGAGATTAGTAACGATGAAATCTAGCTTGAAACATTCATTGAAGAAGTTGATTGCTACATTTTCTTTGGGATTTGTAGCATTTAGCGTAATGCAACCTATGACGGCAAAAGCAGAAACAACGACGGGTACATACAAAGCAAAGGATCCAGATAATATGTTGGGAGTAGCTGCTGACTTTGGTATTTTTGTAAGAGATACATTTAGCGCTATAGCTCATAGTAATTCCAATTTTGCATGTGGTCAGTTATCCCAAGGAAACCCAAGAAGAACCAATATTACAGCTACAAAACCGGATGGAAGACCAGATCAAGAAGCAGTAAATTATGTGAAAGGGATTACTAGTGATGTCCAAGTAGATTGTGGATATCTGTATTTAGATAAAGGTAAGATTACAAAGGATAAAGTTTATCGTGGCCAAAATCTGATCAATATAAATAATGGGGAATGGAATGTAGATGGTTACATCGTAGCCGGAAGTGGAAATATGTTAAAGGAACCTATCATTGCACCTAAGTATGTTGATTTAGAGACTGAGTTTACGAAATTATCAGCATTAGCAAATAATTTGTACAAACTTCCGGATCAGACAGTGGATAAGAGTGAATTTGGCAAAATGAATTCCAGAACTCTTAAGTGCAATAGTGATTATAATGTAATCAACTTAAAAGCGGCGGATTTATCAGCTGATTCAGAAGGTATCTACATTCAGGGGATTCGTGGCAATAAGCTGTTAATTGTAAATGTTGATATGTCTGGAGTAAGTAAATTTGATTTTACAAGAGAGATTTTCTTAGGTGAGAAAAATAAACCGGATTCACAAATCGCAGATTATGATAAAGATGCTTGTAATATCATTTGGAATTTTAATAACTTTAGTGGAACCATTGTAAGAAAGGCAAAAACAGCTGGTATCATATTAGCACCTAATGCAGATGTTGTAACTGAGTCAGGTCTTCTTATAGGTTCTGTTATCGCAAAAAATTATATACATAATGGCTCAGAAGTGCATTATGTACCATCGAATCATAAATTGCCATCCGTTCAGGTAAGCGTAACTGCAATTAATGGTAACTGTTGTGATGATCAGTCAAAAGTTAGCAGATCGCTTCCAGGCGTAGAATTTGCGATTTTTACATTGGATGGTAAAAAAGTAGCTGGTTCGGAAAAAACAACACAAGCAATATCAAATGATGCTAATATTGCTACATGGACATTAACACAACCTGGAAAGTACTATATTCAGGAGACGAAAACAGTAGCGGGATATGTTCAGACACCAATTAAAGCAAGATTTGATGTAGTTAACAACAATGGTATTCTGCAGGTTGAGAAGAAACTCGGTAAAGAAGCGAATGGTTACTGTGCTGCATATGATAAGGCATTAGATGCATTTAAGATTCGTCATTATTCCAATGAAGTTGTTGCTGTGGCATTTGATAGTAAAAACTATAAGCTTTTAGAGGGCACATCTTTCATGCTAACAGATGATGAGGGAAATCAAGTGAAAGATGATGATGGTAATGTTATTACAGGTGTTACAGATGCAGAGGGAGTATTTGTTATCAACATTCCTAAACCAGGATACTATAGACTAATTCAGACAGAGACGAAGGATGGCTATTCGATTCCTAAGAATTGTGTACGATTTGCAATCTATCACACACCAATCGGACATGAGATGGTAGTTGAACTTGATACAAAAACAGGAGAAGAAACTTTAGGAATCTTACAAAAATATTATGGAGCTCCAAGCACGATGAGTAAGATAACTAAAAAATTTAATCAAGAACTAAAAGCATATGGATATAAAGATGGTGTTATGACAGACGAATATAATTCGGCAACGGATACTTGCATTGTATTTTCCAATGATATGATTCGTAAATAAACTGAGGATATAGAATGATAAAGTATAAGATCGCTGATCTTGTGATTGAATTAGAGTGTGAGAAAGAGTTGCTTCCAGAAGGACTGAAGGAATTCCAATGGCTAGGATTAGAACAAGCAGACCTCCAATGGAGATTACAGGATCAACAGATACCCGAGATTCCAGATGGTATCGAATGGATTGATTTTTCAGGGTTTTCAGTTGGTCGTTATCAGAATAAAGTAATCGTGTCATATTCGGAAGAGGATATTTATCTAATCCGGTGGATCGTTTATGAAGATAATTTTTCAAAAGCAGTTTTCTACTATAATAAAGGTTCTTTTCATAGTCTTTCTGATCAACGAAAAGAAGAACTAAGTACATATTTATTTTATTTTTATCGAGAAGCTTTTTTCTTAGGAGTGTTGTATCAGGATGGAATATCTATTCATTCTGCTTCTCTTATCTATCGAGAGAAAGGTATTGTATTTTCTGCATTATCACAAACAGGAAAATCAACGCACACAAATCGATGGAAACAGATGTATGGAACTCCAATCCTTGATGGAGATGTAACAGTATGTCGGTATTTTAATGATAAACTATATATTTATGGGTTGCCATGGTCAGGCACTTCAGAGTTATTCTTAAATCAAAGAGTAGAATTAGAGGCATTGGTATTCCTACACCAGGGACCAGAGAATAAAGTATCGCAAATAAATGTTTATCATACATTCCAACAACTCTTTTCAAGAAGTTTCACACCGCTATGGGATAGCATTTTGATGGAACAGCGAGTGCGTGTAACGGAAAGGATCGTACCAATAATTCCACAGGTCTACTCGTTGGAGTGCTTACCGAATCAGGAAGCAGTAGAGGTAATAAAAACGGTAATTGATGAGAACTTTAGTTGATTTAGTAAAGGAGATTCAGTATGAAAAAAGTATATATAGCACCAAATGTTAAGTTTGCAGTAAATGGTTCTTTGGAAGGGGTCTTTGCTTCCGTGGACGAATGTGGTAATACGAGAACATTTAGTATGAAAAATAGTGGGCTGATAACAATGTCCTCTTATTGTCATACGGCAAATCACTGGTTGGTAGGTCAGAATGATAGTGACTTAGATGACTAGGAGTGAACATGAGACTTAATAAAGAATTTCAATTATGTTCAATTGCAGGTAGAGATTTTCTGATTCCAGTTGGTACAGCGGTCGTTGATGTACAAAGAATGCTCGATTTAAACGAAGTTGGCGCATATATTATAAAATTGTTGAAGAATCATGAGTGTACAGTAGATGAGTTGACAGAATATATTTTTCAGGAGTATGAAGCGGAGAAAGATATGATTCAAAAGGACTTACAAGCATTTATTTCTAAAGGGATAGAGATTGGATTCCTTCAAGAATGAAGATTACAAAGATAAACTAAAGAAGATGATAAAAAGGGTAAAGCATGTATGAATTATACATGTTTTACCCTTTTTGCTCACAATAAGTAAAATCGTTACAGAAAATGTCGATAAATACTATAGTTCCTTGACGTTTTATGGAAAATGAAATAAAATATAATAGAAGAGTTTTCTGTAATGTCAATAGTTCATTAGGACTATATAAAAATTTGGAGGATGTATCACGGATGATAACAATATCAGCATGCCTAATTGTAAAAAATGAAGAGAAGGTCTTAGCTCGCTGTCTTGATAGTATTAAGTCTATTGTAGATGAAATTATTGTTGTGGATACGGGTTCTACGGATCATACAAAAGAGATCGCACAGCGTTATACAGATAAGATCTATGATTTTACATGGGTGAATGATTTTTCTAAGGCTAGAAATTTCTCCTTTTCTAAAACAAACATGGATTATATCTATGTTGCAGATGCTGATGAAGTCATTGACGAAGAAAACATTCAGCGCTTCTTACAACTGAAACGTTCACTATCTGAGGAAATCGAGATTGTACAGATGTATTATGGAAACCAGCTTGAGTATAATACAACATATAATTTTGATAAGGAATATCGACCGAAATTATATAAGCGAATTCGAACATTTACATGGATGGATCAGATTCATGAGTCGGTTCGATTAGAGCCTGTAATCTATAATAGTGAAATAACAATTTTACATAAGCCTTTATGCAGTCATGCAGATCGAGATTTTGCAACATTCATACGAGTTATTGAGAGCGGCCAGGAATTATCATTTAAAATGATTCAGATGTATGCAAGAGAGCTTTATATTGCAGGCAGTGATCAGGATTTTATTGATGCATATCAATATTTTCAGGATATTGTAGAACACAATCAGTTAGAGGAGGAACTATTAAAACAGTGTCAGTGTGTTATTGCAAGAGCAGCACGTGTTTGCAACGATGATGCTATGTTTTTTAAGACATGTTTAAAAAATATTGCAGTTGAAAAATCGTCGGCAGAAGTTTGTTGTGAGTTAGGACAATACTATCTGACATTACAAGATCCAAAAGAAGCAAGTATATGGTTTTATAATGCGGCATATGAAACAGATGCCGAATTAAATATTCACTACAGTGGAGACATCCCGCTAATCGGCTTAAGTCGATGTTATGATATGTTAGGAAACAAGGAGGAGTCGGAATCATATCGTAAATTAGCGGACTCATGGAAGAGAAAAATGGGGGATGAAATCAAATGAAGGAGAACGTACAAACCGTATTTAATAAGAATATAATCATTATGGATGCAATAGGAAAAGCAATCATATATATAAGAGAAAGCAATTATGAAGCAGCAATTCAGGAAATTGCAAATGTAACTGATGCAATTTCCTTTGTGGCAGATGCAATTATGAAAGACAGGGAATACTATGATTTAGTTTCTGTGGAGAGCATCTGTGAGATGTTACAGGGGATTTTAGATGCAAAACAAGATCAAGATTATATTCTTGTAGCGGACCTATTAGAATTACAAATGGAGACTTTTATCTGCAGTGTTCAAAATTATATTATGAACAAGGAAGACTTGCCTATATTTGAGCAAAGCACCTACTATAAGCAGATCCAAGATTTAGAGTCAAAAGTTGTTGATTGTGATATATTTGAAGAGGAATCTATGGAGGAATTAAGTACGACTGAGCTTTTGGAGAAAGGCTATCGTATCGAATTTACTTCTTGTGGTTTAATGACATTAGCCGCTGAGAATCAGAATGGAATAGCACATTATCTGCATACAAACCATAAGATATCTCAAGAAGCATTTTTATTGGCCAGAAGCTGGAGAGAATCGAATATACATACGTATGTTATCTATGGTCTTGGCTTAGGGTATCATATTATGGAACTCATTAAACTGGATCGTGAAGCTGCCTTTGAAATATATGAAGGAGATCTGAATATCTTAAAACTATGCTGTGCATTTTCTAATATAGAAGAGATATTAAGCAATTCTAAGGTGAAAATCATTTTTGATCCTGATTTTTCACAATTTGAGAAACGTAGAAAAGAAGTTCAGGCTCATGAAAAGGTATGTATCCATTATCCTTCTTATGAACGAACATCATTACATGTAGTGCAGTAGAAAGGAAGAACTTATGGTATATTTATTAATTATCAGTACCATATTCATTGGGGATTTATTAGTTAAAAACTACATTGAGAAGAATAAAAAGCTAGGGAATCAGGAAAAAATCTTAAAGGATAAGGTGATTGTAACAAAGTATCATAATCAAGGTGCATTTTTAAATTTATTCGATAAAAATCGAGAAATATTACTTGTATGTTGTGGCATTTTATTAGGACTTTTAAGTATGGCGTTATTAATCTGCATGCCTCAAAAAGGAAAGAAACTGCTAAAGCTTGGTCTTGCTTTTATGCTAGGAGGAGCAGCGAGTAATGTATATGATCGGATTCATCGTGGATATGTAGTCGATTACTTTAGTTTTTCTTTCTTTGATAAGCTAGTATTTAATATCTCAGATTTCTTTATATTTATTGGAAGTATAATTGCTGCAATAAAAGTTGCATTAAGCTAAAGATAAATTTAAAGATGATGAAAACAAGGAAAGCTGTTATTGCATATCATATTTATGGGGGTTATCCAACTTCCGGATATGATATGCAATAACAGCTTTTTTGTAGAAGTTTTTTTAGTCTTATTATTACTTTGAAGATTGATGATCTAATGCTGCTCCAATAAAGCCTTTAAATAGTGGATGTGGTCGATTCGGGCGAGACTTAAATTCTGGATGTGCTTGTGTGGCAATGAACCAAGGATGATTTGGAAGTTCCATCATTTCCACAATTCGACCATCTGGACTTAATCCAGAGAGTTTAACACCAGCATGAATAAAGTCTTCTCGATAGTAGTTATTTACTTCATAACGATGTCGATGACGTTCATGAATAGTTTCATTCTGATATAATTCATAGGCCTTACTCGATGGATCGAGGACACACGGATAAGAACCAAGACGTAATGTTCCACCTAAATCTTCTACTCCATCCTGTTCTGGCATAATATGAATGATAGGATGTGTTGTTTCAGGATTTAATTCAGCACTATGGGCATCGGTAAATCCAAGAACATTACGTGCAAACTCGACAAGTGCAAGTTGCATGCCTAGGCATAATCCTAAAAATGGTATCTTATTTTCACGTGCGTATTGAATTGCATTCATCATACCTTCCGTTCCGCGAACACCGAATCCACCAGGAACGATAACACCATCTACATTAGCAAGTAACTCGGCGGCGTTTTCCCCTGTAACGGTCTCGGAATCGATCCATGTAATGTTCAAGGAAGAATGATGAGCAACGGCTCCATGTTTTAGAGATTCAACGACACTAATATAAGCATCATGAAGCTGAGTATATTTACCGACTAAAGCTACAGTAACTTCACGAGATGGATGCTTTAAGGATTCCACCATGTCTTCCCAGTCTTTTAAATCTGGTTTTGGACAAGGGAGATTTAGACATTCACAGGCAACATCGGCAAGATGTTCAGCCTCCATCATAAGTGGTACTTCATATAAAGAACATTCCGCATCCAGGTTTTGAAGTACATGAGAACTTGGAACGTTGCAGAATAAGGCAATCTTTTCACGAATGCCAGGCTCTAATGGGCGCTCAGTACGACACATGATAATATCAGGCTGAATTCCCATGCCCTGAAGATCCTTTACACTGGCTTGAGTTGGCTTTGTTTTCATTTCACCAGAAGCTTTTAAGTATGGAATCAATGTTACGTGAATCAACATTGTATTTTCTCGTCCTACATCATGCTGGAACTGACGGATAGATTCTAAGAAAGGCTGACTTTCGATATCACCAACGGTACCGCCGACTTCAATGATTGCAATCTGCGTATCGTTACAACCATCATTACGGTAAAAGCGGCTTTTAATCTCGTTTGTAATATGAGGGATTACCTGCACAGTACCGCCACCAAAGTCCCCTCTTCGTTCTTTAGAAAGAACTGACCAGTAGATTTTACCAGTTGTTATGTTGGACTGTTTCGTCAGACTTTCATCGATAAAACGTTCATAGTGTCCTAGATCAAGATCTGTCTCAGCTCCGTCATCCGTTACAAATACTTCGCCATGCTGGATGGGATTCATCGTACCAGGATCAATATTAATATAAGGATCAAATTTCTGCATTGTTACATGGTAGCCTCTTGCTTTTAAAAGACGACCAAGAGAAGCAGCAGTAATTCCTTTACCTAATCCGGATACAACACCGCCAGTTACAAATACATACTTAACGCCCATTGAATGATACCTCCAAATTTATTTTTAATAATTTTGTTTAAAAAGAAAAAAAGCCTTTAAAATCTGTTCGACTATGCTCAAAAAGAGATAGTTATAGCAGTAATCTGCAAGATTTTAAACGCTAACGTCTTTGCTAGTGTATGAAAAAAACAAAATATATTATACTACTAAGGAATCAAAAAATCTAGTAAGAGAATAAAAAAATTACAAATATGATATATTAAGGGGAATTCTGTATTTGTAGTTACGTTATCGAAGGATTCCTCTTTATTCTTTTTTTAGAATTAGAACGAAGAAAACACAAAAAATTCAGAACTAATTGCTTGATTTATAATATAAGTATCATTATAATGAGTTTATCTGTAATTATTAGTAATATGGAAAAGCAAGAATAAATTTACTTTTTTAAAGTCTATGTTTTAGTAAGATTAAACTAGGGAGGTTCCTATGGATAATAGAAACGACAATAACGATAAAAAGAAGAATGGACCGGGTAAGAAGGGCTGGATCTTTAGTCTGGTAGCTGCATTGGTAATGGTGTTGATTTTTTCGTATATGACGAAGCAGTTAGAACAAAGTCGAACTGAATATGTTTCATTTAATGAATTTGAAGAGATGATCGATTCAGGAACACTTGCTAAGGTAGAGTTTGATTACGATAATACTAAGTTAATAATCTATACAAAAGCATATCAAGAGAGACCGAAATTTGAAAAGATTTATTATACCGGTATTTTACATGATCAAGAGGGTTTAAGTTCAAGACTAAAGGAAAAAGGAATTGAAGTAGATCCATTAGTTGTTGATCGGAGCTCTACTTTTCTTGATAGCATTTTGTCTATTTTATTACCATTCATCTTAATCTATGGCGTTATGTGGTTTTTATTCCGTATGATCACAAAGAACAGCGGCGGAATGATGGGAGTTGGCAAGAGCAATGCCAAAGTATATGTAGAAAAAGAGACGGGTGTTACATTTAAAGATGTAGCTGGACAGGAAGAAGCAAAAGAATCTGTAAAGGAATTAGTTGATTTCCTTCACAATCCTGGTAAATATACTCGTATTGGTGCAAAGTTGCCAAAAGGTGCTCTTTTAGTAGGACCTCCAGGTACTGGTAAGACATTGCTTGCAAAAGCAGTTGCTGGTGAAGCTAAGGTACCATTTTTCTCTCTATCTGGATCGGATTTCGTAGAGATGTTTGTAGGTGTTGGTGCGTCTCGTGTACGTGATTTATTTAAACAAGCACAAAACCAAGCACCTTGTATTGTATTTATTGATGAAATTGATGCAATTGGTAAAAGTCGTGATTCACACTATGGCGGTGGTGGTAATGACGAACGTGAGCAGACGTTAAATCAGTTGCTTTCTGAAATGGATGGTTTTGATACTTCCAAAGGTATTGTCATCCTAGCTGCAACAAACCGTCCAGAAGTATTGGATAAAGCATTGCTTCGTCCAGGCCGTTTTGACCGTCGTATCATTGTAGATAAGCCTGACCTTAAAGGTAGACTTGAAATTTTAAAAGTACATGCAAAGAACGTTTTAATGCATGATTCTGTTAACTTAGAAGAGATTGCAATGGCAACAAGTGGCGCAGTTGGTTCTGATCTTGCCAATATGATCAACGAAGCTGCGATCCTTGCAGTAAAAGAAGGAAGAACCGTAGTAACACAGGCAGATTTGTTTGAATCGGTTGAAGTTGTTATTGCTGGTAAAGAAAAGAAAGATCGTATTCTTGGACCTGAAGAAAAGAAAATCGTTGCTTACCATGAGGTTGGACATGCGCTTGTTACAGCACTTGAGAAGAATACAGAACCAGTACAAAAGATTACAATTGTACCAAGAACCATGGGTTCTCTAGGCTATGTAATGCAGGTTCCAGAAGAAGAAAAATATCTAATGAGTAAAGAAGAGTTAACTGCTCGAATTGTTACTTTATATGGTGGACGTGCAGCAGAAGAAATCGTATTTGGTTCCATCACAACGGGGGCTTCTAATGATATTGAAAAAGCAACACAGCTTGCTAGAGCAATGGTAACCCAGTATGGTATGTCTGAAAGATTTGGTCTCATCGGTCTGGAATCTGTTGAGAATCGCTATCTAGATGGTCGTCCAGTCCTTAACTGTGGAGATGCTACTGCAGCTTCAATTGACGATGAAGTCATGGTAATCTTAAAGCAGTGCTATGAACGTGCAAAAGAATTATTATCTGGAAACAGAGAAGTTCTTGATCGCATTGCAGCTTTCTTAACTGAGAAGGAAACAATCACTGGTAAAGAATTTATGAAGATTTTCCATGAAGTTCGCGGTGATATAGTTGAGGAACCTGAAAAGAAGGAAGATATAAAACTAGACAGTGTGAATCTTGAACAGAATAACATTAACGATAATGAAAATGCTTCTGTTGATGTAGTAAATGCTGCAGAGATTACAGAGCAAAAAACTTCAACAAACGATTCAGCTACAAATGAGTAGTTTTGAATCAGCAAGTGAGAAGCATAAGAAATGAAATATATGAGAGTTGCTGAGGATAAACGAAAGCAACTCTCATTTTATGTACAGGAAGGGAGATAATTATGTTTGATATTGAAGAAGAATTAAAGAAACTTCCCGGAAAACCTGGTGTCTATATTATGCATGATAAAAATGATACGATTATCTATGTTGGAAAAGCGATCAGTCTAAAAAATCGTGTGCGTCAGTATTTCCAGAGCAGTCGTAATTTGACGCCTAAGATCCAGCAGATGGTCAGTAATATTGATCATTTTGAATATATCATCGTAGATTCTGAGATGGAAGCCCTTGTATTAGAGTGTAATTTAATTAAGGAGCATCGGCCAAAATATAATACAATGCTTAAAGATGATAAGGGGTATCCTTATATTAAGGTTACAGTGCAGGAAGCTTATCCAAGAGTAATGATGGCACGTACTCAGAAGAAGGATAAAGCGAAATATTTTGGACCATATACTAGTGCAGGAGCGGTAAAGGATATTTTAGAGCTTCTTCGAAAAATCTATTCTATTCGAACCTGCAATCGTAATTTACCGAAAGACATAGGAGTGGAACGTCCATGTCTTTACTATCATATTAAACAGTGTAAAGCACCTTGCCAAGGATATATTAGTGAAGAAGAATATCGTAAGTCCATTGATCAGGTCATTGAGTTCTTAAATGGTAACTATGCATTGATTACCAAAGATCTACGTGCAAAAATGCAGGCCGCTGCTGAAAATCTGGAGTTTGAAACTGCAGGAGAATATCGTGACCTGATACAAAGTGTAGAGAAGTTAGCTCAAGCACAAAAAGCATCTGATACCAATGGAGTAGACCGTGATATTATTGCATTTGCTAGTACCGGAGATGAAGCGGTAGCTCAGGTATTTTTTATTCGTGAAGGAAAAATGCTTGGGAGAGAGCATTATCATATTACGGGGGTGTCCAATGAGACAAGAAGCTCCATTATGACGAACTTTGTAAAACAGTATTATTCTGGAACCCCATATATACCAAGAGAATTGTTATTATCTGAGCCGTTAGAGGAAGAACAGTTGATCGCTGATTGGCTCAGTGCAAAGCGAGGATATAAAGTTCGTATTCATGTGCCTCAAAAAGGAAGTAAAGAAAAGCTTGTGGAATTGGCTGAAAAGAATGCATCCTTGGTACTACAACAAGACTCTGAGAAGATTCAGAGAGAAGAAGCTAGAACCCAGGGAGCGGTAAGACAGATTGCCGATATGCTTGGGTTACCGGAAATCAACCGTATGGAATCTTATGATATCTCAAATACCAATGGTTTTGAGTCAGTTGGATCCATGGTAGTGTATGAAAAGGGAAAACCCAAAAAGAATGACTATCGTAAATTCAAAATTAAGACAGTAATCGGTTCGGATGATTATGCATCCATGCGGGAAGTGTTAACAAGAAGATTTACACATGGACAAAGGGAAGCTGAGGAATTAAAGGAACGAAACATTGGAATTGAACATGGAAGCTTTACTAGATATCCCGATCTGATTTTAATGGATGGTGGACGTGGTCAGGTAAATATCGCATTAGCAGTGTTAGAGGAATTAAATCTCAACATTGCAGTCTGTGGTATGGTAAAGGATGATAATCATAGGACAAGAGGGCTGTACTATAATAATGTAGAGATCCCGATTGATACTCACGGAGAAGCATTTCAATTAATTACACGTATTCAGGATGAAACACATCGTTTTGCAATTGAATATCATCGTTCTCTTCGTTCAAAAACACAAGTAAAATCCATATTAGATGATATTCCTGGAGTAGGAGAACAGCGACGAAGGGACTTAATGAAACACTTTCAGTCACTGGATGCAATCAAGGCAGCTGAAGTTGAAGAAATTGCGCAATTACCGTCGATGAATCGTGCAGCAGCACAAAAAGTATATGACTTCTTTCATACAACCGAGTAGTTGCGATTACGTGAAATATATGTTATTATGTGACTAAATGCGAGATTATGATATGTAGTAGTGAAAAGTAATTCGCAAAGATGCAGATAGTAAAGTATTACGTGAGAATAAAAATAAAAGGAGAGTAATATGTATACTGTAGAACTTGAGAAATTAGTGGACAAGATGGGGCTTGAAAACTGTACTCCAGATATAGACATCAGTAACATCCAAATTACTCAGCCAGATGTTAATCGACCAGCATTACAGTTAACTGGATTTTTCGATTACTTTGACTCAGACCGTGTTCAGGTCATTGGTAATGTAGAGCATGCATTCCTTCAGAAGATGGAGAAAGATCATGGCTGTGGAATTATGAAAAAGCTGATGTGCTTTAAGATGCCATGTATTGTATTTTGCCGTGGTATTGAAGTACCACCAGAGTTTATTAAGATAGCCAATGAAGCAGGCGTACCACTTCTGCGTACAACAAAATCTACATCTTCTTTTATGGCTGAAGTGATACGATGGTTAAAAGTAGAGTTGGCACCACGTATTTCAATTCACGGTGTTTTAGTAGATGTCTATGGTGAAGGTATTCTGATCATGGGTGAAAGTGGTATTGGTAAGAGTGAAGCTGCACTTGAATTAATTAAGCGAGGACATCGTTTAGTGGCGGATGATCTTGTTGAGATCAAAAAGGTAAGTGATGATACTTTAATTGGTACAGCTTCAGATATTACGAGACATTTCATTGAACTTCGTGGTATTGGAATCATTGATGTAAAAACACTATTTGGTGTTGAAAGTGTTAAAAATACACAATCCATTGATTTAGTTATTAAATTGGAAGAGTGGGTGAAAGATAAAGAATACGATCGCTTAGGTCTTGAGGAACAATATACAGAGTTTCTTGGAAATCGTGTTGTATGTCATAACATACCGATCCGACCAGGTCGAAATCTTGCAGTAATCTGCGAATCTGCAGCGGTTAATTACCGTCAGAAGAAGATGGGATATAACGCTGCACAAGAGTTGTATAATCGAGTTACGAATAATATTATGAAAAAGAAGTAAAATGCTGGCAGGGGGATTTTAGGATGGACAAGTATTGTTTCGGAATCGACATTGGAGGAACAACGATTAAATGTGGTTTATTTACAGAACAAGGTGATTGTATTGATAAATGGGAAATTGCAACGAGAAAGCAGAATAATGGGGAACAAATTTCTCAGGATGTTGCTGATACAATTGCTAATAAAATAAAAGAGCGCGACTTATCAAAGGAAGACATTGTTGGTGTAGGAATCGGTGTTCCAGGTCCAATTACAGAGGATGGAAGAGTACTGAAATGTGCAAATCTCGGATGGGGTATTTTTAATGTAAATGAGAAGATGAGCAGTCTTACGGGGCTAAAAGTTGCTAGTGGTAATGATGCGAATGTTGCTGCACTCGGTGAGATGTGGATGGGTGGCGGTAAAGGATATGAAGACGTTATCATGGTTACCCTTGGAACTGGAGTTGGTGGCGGTGTCATCTTAAATGGAAAGATCGTTGCTGGAAGTAATGGTGGTGGTGGAGAAATCGGTCATATCATTATTAATCCAGATGAAACAGATGTGTGCGGATGTGGTGGTCATGGCCATCTAGAACAGTATGCATCTGCAACAGGTATTGTTCGTATGGCGAAAAAACGTTTGGAAAAATCGGAAGAAGAGACAACTCTTCGCGAACTTAAAGATATTTCTGCAAAGGATATCTTTGATCATGCAAAAGCAGGTGATAAGGTTGCGAATGAACTAGTAGAGGATCTAGGACGCTATTTAGGTATAGCATTATCTCATGTTGCAGCGGCAGTTGATCCACAGGTATTTGTTATCGGTGGTGGTGTATCACGTGCTGGTAAGATATTAATTGATGTTATTGAAAAATACTATAATCAGAATATATTATATGCTTTGTCAAACAAGGAATTCCGACTTGCTGAACTAGGAAATGATGCAGGAATTTATGGATGTGCAAAAATGATATTGGGCTAGGTGATATTTATTAAGGAATAGCCATATATTCGTGTAAGGGGTATTTCAAGGAGTAAAGTGTGAGTAGATTTTATGATAAGTTGCAAGCATTAGTTGCACAGGAACAGATAACAAAAGATGAACCATTAAGCAAACATACAACGTTTCGAATTGGCGGACCATGTGATTACTTTGTAGACATTAAAAAGGAAGAGGAATTAATTTCTGTATTGCATTTATGTAAAGAAGAAGGAGTTCCATATTTCTTAATCGGTAATGGAAGCAATCTATTGGTAGCAGATGAAGGAGTTCGTGGAGTTGTATTAAAGATCAATGACTGTAGTGAAGAATTTACAATTCAGGAAGAGGAAGATGGCGCGATTGTAACAGGAAGTGCAGGTATGAACCTTACTACGTTTGCGATGAAAGTTGCAAAACATGGACTTACAGGCTTTGAATTTGCTGCAGGAATACCTGGATCTTTGGGTGGTGCAGTCTTTATGAATGCAGGAGCTTATGGCGGAGAAATAAAGGATCATATTATCAGTGCAAAAGTGGTGAGTATGGAAGGTGAAATCCTAACACTTACGAAAGAAGAACTCAAGCTTTCCTATCGTAAGAGTATTGCACAGGAAAAAGGATATTTGATCTTAAATGCTACTTTTAGATTCCCAAAAGGCGATGAAGCTAGTATCCGCAAAAAGATCGAAGAACTTAATCGTCAGAGAAAAGAAAAACAACCATTGGAATATCCAAGCGCAGGTAGCACATTTAAACGTCCAGAGGGCTACTTTGCTGGAAAGCTAATTATGGATGCAGGACTTAGAGGTTACCGTGTCGGTGGTGCTATGGTGTCAGAAAAACACTGTGGGTTTGTGATCAATGCTGGTAATGCTACTGCAGCAGATGTAGTTCAGCTTATGAAGGATGTTTCTCGGATGGTAGAGGAAAAATATCATGTTATATTAGAACCAGAAGTTAAAATGATCCCATGATCAGTATGGAAGAGAGAGGGTTTACCATGAGATTTGTAATTGTTACTGGAATGTCTGGTGCGGGAAAAAGCTCAGTTCTTAAGATGTTAGAGGATTCAGGATATTTTTGTGTAGATAACCTGCCAATTCCTTTCCTAATGAAATTTGCACGTCTTGCATTAAAAGAAAATTCAACGATTACAAAAGTTGCACTTGGAATTGATATCCGAAGCGGTCAGGCACTTGAGGAACTGGGTACAGTACTAGAAGAAGCCAAACGTGCAGGATATCATTATGAAATCCTGTTTTTAGAAGCAGGAACAGAAGTCTTGGTAAAAAGATATAAAGAAACAAGAAGAGTTCATCCACTTTCAGGAAATGGGAGAGTGGATTCTGGAATTGAACTAGAAAGAAAAAAATTGAAGTTTTTAAAGGATCGAGCAGATTATATTATAGATACTAGTAGATTACTGATTCGTGAATTGAAGGTGGAAGTTGATAATATATTTGTGAAAGATGGTTCCTCACATAGTTTTTTTATTACTGTGTTGTCCTTTGGATTTAAATATGGAATACCAAGTGATGTGGATCTTGTATTCGATGTTAGATTCTTAGAGAATCCATATTATGTTCCAGCGTTAAAGGAGAAAACAGGGAATGATGAGGAAGTTAAGAAGTTTGTTCTGGCATTACCACAAGCGAGTGTTTTTCTTGATAAGGTAACTGATCTGCTTATGTTTTTAATTCCTAACTACATAACAGAAGGTAAAACTCAGCTTGTCATAGGCATTGGTTGCACAGGAGGAAGACATCGTTCCGTTACATTAGCTAATGAGTTGACAGGCAGATTGAGAACATCAGAGTACAGCGTAAAGGCAGAGCATAGGGATATTGAGAAGGGGTAGAGTCAATTGTCTTTTTCAAAAGAGATTAAAGAGGAAATCGGCAAACATATTAGCAATGCACGACATTGCCGCATTGCAGAGACTGCAGCGTTATTAAGTGTGTGTGGTCGACTAGTAATGAAAGAGGGTCGTATCCAAGCAATTCTATTTCAGACAGAAAATGAGATTGTCGCAAGAAAATACTTTACATTATTGAGAAAAACATTTAATATTAATACTGAAATTCTGATTCGTAAGAATATGACTATGAAGAAAAGCACAACATATCTTCTAGTAGTAAAGGAACGCCATCAGGTGCAGACTTTATTTCAAGCAACCAAGCTTGCAATAGATGAAGACGCACAGGATAAAGGCTTGTTAGTAGATCAGCTTATTATGCAGAATACTTGTTGCAAGAGAGCATTTATACGGGGGATCTTTCTAGCAGCAGGTTCCATGAGTACGCCTGAAAAAACCTATCATTTTGAGGTAGTACTACCTGATTATCGTCGGGCAGAACAGTTGCAGGAAATTATGAATGCCTTCGATATCGAAGCAAAAATAGTGATTCGAAAACGTTATTACGTTGTTTACGTAAAAGAAGGTTCACAAATAGTTGATTTGTTGAATATTATGGAAGCACATATCGCCTTAATGAATTTTGAGAATGTTAGAATTTTGAAAGAGATGCGAAATTCCATAAATCGACAGGTGAATTGTGAGGCTGCCAATATAAATAAGACAGTGAAAGCAGCTTCGAAGCAAATTGAAGATATTATTTTTATTCGAGACACCATTGGGTTTGAAAACATCGCGGAAGGGTTAGAGGATATAGCAACGCTTCGGATTTCGTATCCAGAAGCGTCACTGAAAGAATTGGGGGCAATGCTGAATCCACCGATCGGGAAATCGGGTGTGAATCACAGACTAAAGAAACTTTGTTGTATAGCGGATGGTTTAAGGCAATAAAAGGAGGAAGGAAACAATGATTTCAAAAAAAATTGTAATTAAAATACCTACAGGATTAGAAGCAAGACCAATTGCTTTATTAGTTCAGGTAGCAAGTCAATATGAGAGTAATGTCTATGTAGAATGTGAAGATAAAAAGGTAAATGCAAAAAGTATTATGGGCATGATGAGCTTAGGTCTTCCAGCTGGAGAAGAAATTACAGTTACAACGGATGGTTCCGACGAAGATATCGCTATGGAAAATATAGAAAATTATTTATGTGGGAAATAAACAGGAAAAACAGTAGAATGTGATTCTTGTATAAAAAAGAGAGCTCAGCGTTTGCTGAGCTTTTCTGTTTCTAAGAGGAGTAAATCATGTTGGTGTTAATTTAAGGATAATGTAAGATAACAGTAATAAAATAGTAACAGTAATTCATTAAAATAGGTAATAAGAAATTTTTGTCAGGAGAGGAAATCATGAAAAGTAAAAAAATAGAAATAATTTTATTTGCACTATTATTATTTTTTTTATGTCCAACAGAAAGTGCATCTGCCGCTTCACGTAAGATAGGAATATTAGTTGGTAATGAGAATGGAAAGTATACTTGGTATGACTTAAATGAGAATGATCAAAATACAGAAAACATCATAAGATTCTCTGCTAATCAAACCGTAATGGTTCCAATCTCTCTGCTGACATCCTATATGGAGGATCTAAATTACACGTTTAATGCCAAAACAAAAAAGATTACACTAATGAATCAAAAAAATGGACGTAAGATGATCGGCAAAGTTAATAGTTCCAAAATTACTTGCTATACAAAACAGAATACAAAGGGCTCCACAAAGAAGATGAAAAGCCGAATTTACATAGCCAAAGATGGTGAAGTGATGATTTCAGCAGATGCGTTAAAATACGTGATGTACCAAGGAGGTTACACATGTAAAAAGGCAGAAGATATTAAAGGATTCGGATATGATACTGCTGTTTACCAAGAGATTTATATATATAATGCCAGTGCTTCATTTAATGAGATACCAAAAGCAACGGTAGTGAAAGGATTAAGTAATACCGTTCGTGTAACGATTCCAGAGGGGTTCTCCGTTCCACAGGTATTTGAATTATTAGTAGATAAAGGAGTATGCGAGTCAACACAAGGATTATTTGATGCTTGTCAAAATTACAGTTTTAATCCTGAGAGATATCCTTTTCTTGCGGATGTAGACCATGATGAAAACCGATGCTATCGTTTGGAAGGATATTTGTTCCCGAATACTTATGAATTCTATCGTTTATGTCCTCCTCAGGATGCGATTGGAGTGTGCCTACGTGGTACGAATGCTAAAATAACACCACAAATGAAAGAGAGAATGAAGGAACTTAATATGACGATGGATCAGGTGTTAACCTTGGCATCAATTGTTGAAAAAGAAGGGAGCAAGTTGAAGGATCAAAAGATGATTGCGTCTGTCTTATATAATCGACTCGACAAAAAGATGAAACTTCAAGTAGATGCAACAACTTTTTATATTAATCGATATATTAAGCCATATATCACAGGAGATACGGATCGATATACAGAACAGTATAGTACAAAAAGATGCGCAGCACTGCCACATGGACCAATCTGTAATCCTGGGGAAAATGCAATTATGGCAGCTTTATATCCAGAAAAAAGTAATTACTTCTTCTTCTGTAGCGACAAAGAAGGTACTTACTACTATTCCGAGACATATAGTGAACATCTAGCCATATTAAATAAATTGAAAGAAACGGAAATGTTGAAATAACATTGCGAATATGTGTTCGTACTGATATAATTGTACTAACAGAATACATTCCGCTAAGAATCTTGATGTAGAGCTTACTTTTCTAAACGTAAATAGTAGAAGAATACTATGGAACGACAAGGATGGGGGATAAGAATTTGGAAGCAAAGAAAACACCAAGGAAACAAAAAAGAGATGTTGCAATTCGTAATATGACAAAGATTATTATCATTGAGGGGTTAGTTCTTGCGACTTTAATCATAATTTTTTGTGCGCTCAAGTTGTCAAAGGCGAGAAGATCGGGAGAAAAGGAACAACAGGTGATGGCTGTAATCAGTCCAACGCCTGACCCGAATGTGACGCCAACGATGACACCAGAGCAGAAAGAAGATCAAGAGCAGAAAAAACAAGTTAAGTATTTGAAATATGCGGCTAAGATGGCTGCAGGTTATGATTATGATGGCGCGATAGAGTATTTAAAGTCATATGGCGATGACTATTTGAAATTAGATAAGTTTACAGCAGCAATTGCAGATTATGAAGCAAAGAAAGCGGCATGTGTAAAATTTGGTGCTTATGATTCTGCAACAGAGGTTAACCATATCTTTTTCCATTCTTTAATTTACGATACGGAAAAAGCCTTTAAAGCACACGAGGCGAATGGTTATAACTATTATATGACAACAATTTCAGAATTTAAAGAAATGATGCAGCAGATGTATGATGCGGGTTATGTTTTAGTTAGCATACATGATGTGGTAAAACCAGTGACAAGAGAAGATGGCACAACGGGATATGCAGAAGGAGATATCATGCTTCCGCCAGATAAGAAGCCTTTTGTGTTGTCTCAAGATGATGTCAATTATTATACTTATATGGAAGGCGATGGATTTGCAACAAGGGCTGCAATTGATGAAAATGGAAAACCTTCCACTGAGATTATAGAGGCAGATGGAACGAGTAAAATCGGTGATTTTGATCTGGTTCCTGTTTTAGAACGATTTATTGAAGAACATCCTGATTTCTCTTATAAAGGGGCTAGGGGAATCATATGTCTGACAGGATATGAAGGTACTTTGGGATATCGAACAGATCCTGGCTCAAAAGATTCAAAGACATATGAACAAGATAAAAAGACCGTACAAAAGATTGCAGAAGTAATGAAAAAATATGGATGGGAATTTGCGTGTCATAGTAATGGACATCGAGACATGGGAGAATGTACGCAAGCATTTCTAGAAAAAGATACAAAATCATGGTTAGCTGATGTTGGTTCTTTGGTTGGAGAGACAGACCTTTATGTATATCCATTTGGAATCGATATACAAGCCGGAATCAAGCCATATTCGAATGCGAAGTATGAATATTTAAAGGCAAGCGGATTTCATATCTTCTGTGGAGTAGAAGCGAAACCATGGATGCAGATCAAACCGGATTATGTAAGGATGCAGCGTCGACCACTGGATGGACAGGCTATGCTGATGTACCCGGAACGTCTTGCTGATTTATTTGACCTATCTAAGGTAATTGACCCATCCAGACCAAAACTCCAGTAATGGAGAAATGAAAGAACAACTAACGGCGCCTTCGTGCGCATTCACTTTAATAGAGAAGGAAAACAATATGAGCTTTACACACTTACACGTTCATACAGAATATAGTTTGCTTGATGGCTCCGGTAAGATTAAGGAAATGGTAGCAAGAGCAAAAGAATTAGGGATGGATTCCCTTGCAATTACCGATCATGGTGTAATGTATGGTGCAATCGATTTTTATCGTGCGTGTCTCGCAGAAGGTATTAAACCAATTATCGGCTGTGAAGTTTATGTAGCACCAAATTCAAGATTTGAT
This sequence comes from Clostridiales bacterium, assembly GCA_029098165.1. GTDB lineage: Bacteria > Bacillota > Clostridia > Lachnospirales > Lachnospiraceae > Lachnoclostridium. Next base: position 536 of record JAQXNU010000228.1, on the reverse strand, counting down.
AAGGAAGGCAGTGTTTCCGATGACCGTTATTATCATCTGGTATTACTTGCCGAGAATGATACGGGATATCATAACTTAATGAAAATCGTATCTCGAGGATTTACAGAAGGATTTTATTACAAACCTCGTGTCGATTATGAAGTATTAGAAGAGTTTCATGAAGGTTTAATTGCACTTTCTGCTTGTCTTGCTGGTGAGGTTTCGATTTCCCTTAGACGAAACATGTATGAAGAAGCTAAGAAGTCGGCATATCGCTTACAAGAGATCTTTGGTGAGGGGAATTTCTTCTTAGAGATGCAGGATCATGGATATCCAGAACAAAAGTTAGTAAATCAAGGAATGCTCCGTCTTCATGAGGAAACCAACATTCCAATGGTCGTTACAAACGATATTCACTATACTCTTGCTTCGGATGCTCAGGCACATGATATCTTATTATGTATCCAGACCCAGAAAAAAGTGCAGGATGAAGACCGTATGCGTTATGACGGTGGACAGTTCTACATGAAATCTCCAGAGGAGATGCAAGAACTATT
>JAQXNU010000227.1 GCA_029098165.1 Clostridiales bacterium | reverse complement strand
ACGCCGCCAGCGTTCATCCTGAGCCAGGATCAAACTCTCATATTAAGGCTTTGATTTGTAAGCCGATACTATTCGACCAAAGGTTGAATAGGTACCATGATTATTTAATCTTTTCAGAACAATTCGCTGACAAATCTTACTTGCGTAAGAATACTAAGTTTGCCTTAGATTTGATCAAAGATCAAACTGTCATCTTTCATTCCGTTTACTGATTTAGGGTTGTTTCAAACCATACAATTCGAAACAGTTCATTTTTATATTCAAACGAATTTCAAGGTTGTTTCACTGTTCAATTTTCAATGTCCACAGCTGCTACTCAGCTGTTTGCTGTTCTTTCGAATCAGCTTAGTTAGTATATCATGCTTTTAAATCGTTGTCAAGAACTTTTTTCAAAGTTTTTTGAATTATTTATTCTTTTTGAACAATTTGTCAGCTCAGTTATTCTAACATAGTTCATTTTGCTTGTCAACCTTTATTTTAAAGGTTTTCTAAGTTTTTTGAATTGTATGCACAATTCGTTTATTAACCTCAAGCAACTCAATAAGTATAGCACTTAAAAAAAACAAAGTCAAGCACTAATTCCAGCTTTTCGACAATATTTTTTCTTTTTTACTGCTATTTATAATACGAGGTCCTTATCTATCGTTCCTTTTATATACTATAACCTTACTAACAAGCAAGTATCACATTATGTTAAAAAGCCTTAAGTGTTGTTTCTATTTTAGCTAACACTCAAGGCTTCTTTCTATATAATATAAGTTTTAACTCCAATATAAGTTTCTTGTTGATTCTTACTACTTTTGATTAATGTAGTTGATCAACCCATCAGCTTTCATAATGTTTTGCATAAATTCAGGAAAAGCCTGACCAACATACTGTGTTCCTTTTGTATGATCATAGATAATTCCGCTGTCAAAATCAATTTCAACATCATCTCCTGCTTCAATTTCTTTTGCAGCCTGTGGACATTCTATAATTGGTAGACCAATATTAATCGCATTGCGATAAAAAATTCTTGCAAATGTTTCAGCAATGACACAACTAATGCCAGCAGCTTTAATCGCAATTGGTGCATGTTCTCTAGAGGATCCACAGCCAAAGTTTTTGTTTGCAACCATGATATCGCCCTTCTTCACACGCTTAACAAAATCTTTATCAATATCCTCCATACAACTCTTAGCTAATTCCGCTGGATCAGAAGAATTTAGATATCTCGCAGGAATAATAACATCTGTATCTACATTATCACCATATTTATGTACCGTACCATGTGCTTTCATTGTCTTCTCTCCCTTCTAAAGTCCCAATTCAGATGGTTCGCTAATCTTACCAGTAACAGCACTCGCTGCTGCCACAGCTGGACTTGCAAGATAAACTTCTGATTCTACATGCCCCATACGTCCGACAAAATTACGGTTTGTTGTTGAGATAGCTCGCTCTCCTGCTGCTAAAACACCCATATGACCACCTAGACAAGGTCCACATGTTGGTGTACTTACAACTGCACCCGCTTTAATAAAGGTTTGAATCAATCCTTCTTCAATTGCTTGGAGATATATAGCCTGTGTAGCTGGAAATACGATAACCCTCATTCCATCTGCAACTTTTCTACCTTTTAAAACAGCCGCTGCTGCACGTAAATCACCAATACGTCCATTCGTACAAGAACCAATGACAACCTGATCGATCTTTACATCTCCCGCTTCTTTTACCGTCTTAGTATTCTCAGGTAAATGAGGAAATGCAACCGTTGGTTCTAATTCATCTAGATTGATTGTATATGTTTCATCATATACTGCATCATCATCTGCTTCATATATTTTATATTCTTTCTTCGAATGCTCTTTCATATAAGCAATCGTTGTCTCATCGACTGGGAAGATACCATTCTTGGCACCAGCTTCAATTGCCATATTCGCAACCGTAAAACGATCATCCATCGTAAGAGAAGCTACTCCATCGCCTACAAACTCCATAGATTTGTATAGTGCACCATCAACACCAATCATTCCAATGATATGTAAAATAAGATCTTTACCACTAACCCATTTTTTCATTTTACCAGTAAGGATAAACTTAATCGCAGATGGCACTTTAAACCATGCCTTACCTGTAATCATACCAGCTCCCATATCCGTACTTCCCACACCTGTGGAGAATGCTCCAAGTGCTCCATACGTACATGTATGTGAATCTGCACCAATACATGTCTCACCTGCTACGATTAACCCTTTCTCAGGTAAGAGTGCATGCTCAATTCCCATCTCACCAACTTCAAAATAGTTTGTAATATTATGAGCTTTTGCATATTCACGAACACATTTACAATGCTCCGCTGACTTAATATCCTTATTTGGAGTAAAATGATCCGGTACTAAAGCAATCTTATCCTTATCGAATACTGTTTTCTTATTTAATCGTTCAACCTCATGAATTGCAACTGGTCCTGTAATATCATTTGCCAGAACCATATCTAAATCAGCTTCAATTAACTGCCCTGCTGTAACTTCACTAAGTCCAGCATGAGCAGCTAAAATTTTCTGCGTCATAGTCATTCCCATAGCATATTCCTCCTTGTCAATCCGTTGCCAAAAGCATGTTTATAAAGGTCATAAAAATCATAAAGCATATCATAGCTAACACAAGCCAAACTGCTGGAAATTTTGCGAACTTGTCTTTCCACATAGTAACTTGTGCATTCATTACTCTCTTAAATATTGAGACCATACTAATACCAAAAACAGCAATATAAACTAATGGTATTACGAAGATCAGCACATTAGCTCCTGTAACCAAAATATTTGTTATAAATCCCGGCATATGTATCGCATCCCCATAAGTACCCCCAATGAGACTTAAAAACCATACACCAGTCAAGATCATCAAAGTAATTGATAGACTCTTAATATACTTTTCCATTCTAACCTCCAGATTAGCAAGCACACTACCTTTGAGTGAGACCTGCCATAGTTTAATGTCCTTATCATATCATACTTCGACTATTTTTGTATAGCTTTGATTCCTTTTTTCAAATTATAATTCAGCTACAATTGCATCGCCCATCTCTATCGTGCCAACAAGTTTGCAACCTTCTGACATAATATCGATCGTGCGAATTCCTTTATCTAGTACTTTCTTAACTGCTACCTCTACCGCATCTGCTTCCTTAGTTAAATCAAAGGAGTAACGAAGCATCATGGCAGCTGAGAGAATCGTTGCGATTGGATTAGCCTTATTCTGCCCTGCGATATCTGGTGCTGAACCATGACTTGGTTCATATAATCCCAACTTGCCTTCACCAAGGCTTGCTGAGGCGAGCATTCCAATCGATCCCGTAACCATACTTGCTTCATCTGACAAGATATCACCAAACATATTTTCCGTAAGAACAACATCAAACTGTTTCGGATCTTTTACTAACTGCATTGCACAGTTATCTACAAGCATATTCGTTACTTCCACTTCTGGATATTCTTTTGCAACTTCTGCAACGACCTGACGCCATAATCTAGACGTATCTAGAACATTAGCTTTATCAACACTACATACTTTCTTATTTCTCTTCATTGCTACGTCAAACGCCCATCTCGCAATACGTCGAATTTCATTCTCATCATAAGGCATCGTATCGATTGCTTTTCTTACACCATTCTCAGTTGTTGTCTTTCGTTCTCCAAAGTATACGCCACCAGTAAGTTCACGAACAACCACAAAATCAAAACCATCGCCAATGATCTCTTCTTTTAATGGGCACGCACCCTTTAACTGTTTAAATAAGACTGCTGGTCTCAAGTTACAGAACAGGCCTAATCCTTTACGTATTGCAAGCAGGCCTGCCTCAGGTCTAAGATTTGGAGGCAACTGATACCAGTTTGACTGTCCCACATTACCACCAACAGCTCCAAGCAAAACGGAGTCACTCGATTTCGCTGCTGCCAATGCTTCTTCTGTCAATGGTACTCCAGTCGCATCAATGGATACACCACCCATTAAAACTTCTGTATAGTTAAACTCATGACCATATTTTTTTCCAACCGCATCGAGAACTTTCTTCGCCTCACGGACTATTTCTGGGCCAATTCCATCACCAGGAATCACTGCTACTTTGTAATTCATATGTACTCACCCTTTCAATCTCTTCTATTCGATAGGATAATCATATCATAGCTATCGATATAAATAAAATACATAATAGGCATATATACTATAACAATGGGTTATTTCATCTTGTCAATGCAATGGACTCCATTTTGTTAACAAACTTTTGAAGGGAATCTGAAGTTGCATGATCTTTCTTATAAGCAAATCCTACCTCACGTTTTGCAATCTTATTTGACAGTTCCACCTCTACTAATGAGCCATCTGCCAGCTCATTTTTTACAAAATCTTTAATTACACATGCAATTCCTAACCCTGTTTTTGCAAATTCAATCAACAGATCCATGCTACTAACCTCCAGAATCTGCTCTGTTCGTATTCCATGATTAATAAAGTAATTTTCTATGTATAGACGGGTAATATTCTTCTCATCTAGTAACATTAAGTTTCCACGTTCAAACATTTCGAGGTTCGTTAATTTCCCACCTTCACGAATATTCAGATTCTCTATATAAGATGGACTTGAAATAAAGATATCTTGTACTTCATCAAATTTATGAAATTCTAGATCCTTCATGGAATCTGGTTTACCAACCAGGCCAATATCCAGTTTACCGTCCTCAATCAGCGCAAGTGTCTGGAATGTCGACTGGCACTGAATTGTAAACCGAATATGTGGATTTTCCTCCACAAAGCTTTTTAGATATGGAAGCAGCATATACTTGCATAAGGTTGTACTTACACCAATGCGGATATGCCCAATTCCAAGGCGATGGATGCGCTTCATCGCATCCTCTCCTTCTTTTAAGGTGTTAAAGGCTACTTTTGTATAATTATAGAGTTGCTTACCTTCTTCAGTTAACCGTACGCCACGTGAGTTACGTGTAAACAAGGAAACTGACATGTTTTGTTCTAACTTGGCAATTGCTTTACTTATGGCCGGCTGGCTAATAAACAACTCCTTAGCAGCCATTGAAATGTTTTCTGTTTTTGCAACCGCATTAAAGATACGATATGCTGATAATGAAAAATCAATTTCCATATGCTCCTCCTAATTTGTTTTTTGTAGTCCTTCCTATTTCCACATTCCCTTATATGCTTCAAATGCAGTAGGTAAGGAATATACCTTATTTAGTTCTTCTTTGTCTGCCCAAATAACATTATCGAATGGTAACTGTTCTAGTTTATTCAATCGAATGTAGTATCCTGTCATATGCCATTCACGATGAGAAAAGATATGTTTGGATTCTTTCATCTTCGTTACCAGCTCACACTCCAGATTCCATTGTAACATATTATCTTGTACTTTGTCATAAGAAAATGTCTCAGGTACATTTGGCAATTCCCAAAGCCCATGCAAAAGTCCCTTTTCTACGCGCTTACGGATTGCATATTTTTTCTTATATTCAAAAACAAAGACCGTCTTTTCTTCAACTACTCGAGCTTTCTTCTTCGGCTTTACTGGAATCTGATCCGTTAGATCCTGATGAAATGCTTTACACAGATGCATAATCGGACATTTATCACATAATGGTTTTCCATTTGGAATGCATATAGTCGCACCAAGTTCCATTAAAGATTGATTGTAGTCTCCAGGACGATCTTTTGGCATGATCATAAGAAGATCCTTCTCTAACTCCTTTTTTACTTTTTCCTTTGTTATATCATCAAAGCTTCCAGCAACACGCTTTAATACTCTTAATACATTTCCGTCCACAGCTGGTACTGGAAGACCAAACGCAATGGAACCAATCGCACCTGCCGTATAAGAACCAATTCCAGGTAGACTAAGCAGCTGTTCATAATCCGCTGGCAATTCCCCATGAAATTCTTCCATTACTATACTAGCCGCTTTCTGTAAACTTCTTGCACGATTATAATATCCAAGCCCCTCCCATAATTTCATTAATCGATCTTCATCTACTTCTGCTAATGCTTTAATATCTGGTAATGCTGTAATAAAACGATCAAAATATCCCTTTACTGCTTCGACTCTTGTCTGCTGTAACATGATTTCCGATATCCAGACGTAATATGGTTTTGGATTTTCTCTCCAAGCGAGTATTCGTGCATTTAAGTCAAACCAATCTAGTAAATAATCTATTGTTTCTGAATAATCGTATGTCATAAAAACTCCTATCTTTAAATAAACGTTCATAAACTCCCATAATCAACTTATTATATCATAGTCTCAGAAAAAACTCCGAAATATATTATGGAAATAGCTTATTTTAATAAAACTATCCATATTAGGTAAAAATATGAATTTTATTAAAAATTGACTAACAATTGCCTTAAATTTGTGATATTATTTATGTATAATATCCTTAAAGGGGGGCGTTTTAATGAACAGTAGCAAAAATTCTATATTTACTCCGATATATTTAGCCAAAAATATATATAAGATGCACAGTTTTATTTTATGCATACTATGTATATTTTACTTAAGTGGCTGTCAAAAAAACGTTTCAACCCCTTCATTCGATGAAGATGTAACGATCATCGCAACAGAATCTGTTACACCAACCATAAAACCAATCTTTGAGCCGACACCAAGTATTAAACCGTCTGCTTCTGTTTCGTCAGGCGACGAACTCACGACACAATCGGCACAAACAATCATAGAAGAACAAGTTGACCCACAGAAATATACTGTTAGTTTACTTACAGAAGATCTCTTAATTGATTCAACTCACTATATAGCATTTCTGGCATATGAAAAAAACATTCCATTAGAGCCAGTTCTTCTTGTAAATAAGGTAAATGGTACGATTTCCAGCCTCACTTTTGACGGAAAGGTCTCTGGATTTAATCTGTATTCCTTAACCTGTCGACAACAGTCACAAGATACGATAGACTATGATTGGAATGGCCGTTTTTACTGTAAGGATAATGGTGGTCGTGTGATCGGCACTTTACAGATCATACAAAATGATCCATACTCCTTTGAGTTTTTTATAAATTCTTCCACTGATTTTAATAGTAAAACGATCGCAGGTGTTGGACATATCATCGGCAATAATGCATTTTTTTCAGACGAATCCGATCATTACCTCTCTTTTACGATGAATGAAGATACCATAAGTGTCTGCGATCTAGAGGAAACGTCGTCTGCAACTAAACTATGTGTCAATGGTGATTATATCTTTCAAGACTACGATTCCACGGATAAATACTCAATTTCTGCTAGTAATGCAGTGAATTTATTACAGACATTATCAACTGTACAGACAAAACTTCCGGCACCTCTATCGGATTACTCTTTAAAAACTCAGGATATTCGTACAATTGTAAAAGATCGTATCTGTTATGTTATCGATGCTTTTGCACAATTGGATAGCAATGATATATTAATGACTACATTCTATGTATCCATTGATGGCTCCGTAATATTTGCATTCGATAATACCGCAGAAGATCCGTATTCCGTTATTCTGATGAAATAAATAAGAGCTGTGAAAGATACAGTAAAAAAGAGCAACGAGGAGAAGCGGGAATCATATTATAATTTGGCTAGGTCTGACCGAAATGGAAAGGCAGCCAAATTCTAATATGATTCCCAACCTCTCTCCTCGTTGCTCTTTTTGCTGTTTTTTCACAGCCCCTATCTTTATTAACTTAATGAATTCGATAACAAGTGCCAGCGTAATTTAAGATACTGACTCATATTCAATTCAGATTTGGATTTCTTAAGAAGTATCTTCTTCATTTCTGCAATCTCTAACTGTTCTTCACTACTAGGCTGTCGATTATTATATCTTAAGCTATGAAATATGTTTTCAACCTCCCTCAATTGTTTTGCCTGTTGAGGATAAAATGGATAAATCGACTCCATATAATTAGAGAATGTCTCTGTATGTTCTCTCTTTCTATGGCAACATTCAAAAATGTAAAGTATCTTCCAGATGTCACTATACACTTTCCCTTCAATACTGCTCTTTTCATACCTCCTCTTAAGATAGCCAAACTTAATTCCAAAATACATCGGAATTGAAATTAAGATAATCAAAAGGATGATACCGATTACCGCCCCAGCACTCTTATATGCATTTCGACGATTTCTAATTTCTTCTTGCTGTCTTAAAAGTTTCTCTTCCTCACTCTCAATATGATAAGATGGGGATTGAGAGATCGTTTGCCTCGTTGACTCCTTTTTCTCATATGTCCATGGCTGATATCGTTGCGTATTATAAGTTGGTGTTGGTTCAAATGGAAGCCAACCTATTCCCTCAATATATGCCTCAACCCACGCATGAGCATCACGATTATACGTATCATACTGGTATGTTGTCAAATCCCTAGTTGCAACGCAAAAACCTTGAACATATCGTGTTGGTATGTTAAGACAACGAGCCATTACTGCAAAAGCCGTAGCATAGTAGGAGCAATATCCCTCGTGAGATTCAAACAATAAATAATCAATGAAATCTTCACCTTCTGGAGGCTGTTTTGGTGTCTTGGTATAGGTATAACTACCAAGATAATTCTCTAGTGCTATTAGTTTTTCATAATCCGTAGTACAGTCTTTGGTGACCTCTAGTGCCAGTTCTCTAACACGCTGTGGTAATGTATCATAAACTTTCGTGTAATTTTGACGAATATAAGCTGCTCGTTCATATAACTGCTGTTCAAAGTTTTCCGGTACCCTTTTCTTATCTATGAAAGGAAGCATAAAACGAAGTTTTTCAACACATTGCTTTGCACTTTCACTTTCTCCATTGCTATACCGAAATGTTTCTTGGCTCTTTACTAAATCATCAAAATATTTACTACCAAGATTTAAATTCATGTAATTGACACGATACTTTGTGCCTCTTCCCTTTGCCTTGGTAAATCTCTTTCCATCATAATCATCTATTATTTCATCATCCGAGTCAGTTGATATAAAATCAATTGTTTTTGCTGGACAAAACAGCGATCTTGTATGTATGCCTTCATAAGTGATATCCAGAAAACTAACTGAATAAAGAGATTGTGCATCAAACTCACTTCCAGCTCGATCGATTGCATAAAGCAGTTCGCTTACATCATAAAAAAACTCGTCCCGGTCTTTTGGCTTTTCACTTACAAACTCATTGGTCCATCTAGTACCATCAAAATAGTTTTTCATATTACCAGAAAGATAGATATTATTTTTGATCGCATTGGAAGCTACAATATGTAAGGCATGTGAGTCCTGATCCTTTAAGCTTCCTCCAACTTCTCCATCCTCTGTAAATCCAGTAAATGAAACTGAAAAGTCAATCTTATTAGGATTTCTCCATAAATCAAAATCTGCAATCCAGCCCTCAATAGTATTTGAAATTGTAGAAATACACTGTTTTACAAACTTCCACTCAATTGGAGTCTGCTTCATTGGTAAAAAGAAGATTCCAAGCATGAAAAGAAGAAAAAATGATAAAAGAAATGGCATTGGTTTTGCACCATTCTTGTTCGACTTTTCATAAAAATGGTTCAACTTAATTTCAATAATGTTCAAAATAAGATACGTTAACAAGCAGCAAGTTCCAAATTTCGAAACCTTAATACGAAATATACTGCATAAGATCAAACTGATGAATAATACAACTGTAATAACAACTCTTACGCTATCCTTTTTTACTAATATACTAAAGATCAGTGACGATATTAGTAACAGTACACCAATGGTAAAAATCGAATACCAAATGGATAGTTCCTTAGCGACACTATAAATATTATTTAACCAAATCTGATACCTTGAGAATTCCTCTTTCAACGAGAAATTGGAATAATACAGAATAGCTGCTATAATCAAGATTAGAATAGCTAAAATGGCATATGGCATTGCATTCTTTTTATTAACATCAAAGAGTCGTATTAAGACAATAAAGACCAATGCAAAAATTCCGATAAAAAACTCATTTACGCCTAAATATAAATATGCATTAATACTGGTAATAACGCCTACACATAGAAGCCAGACTAAGCAGCATGGGTAAGCATGTTCTTTACACAATTCTTTCATACTCATAATCTCCTTTGCTCTATATGACTTCCGTTATTTCCTGATGAAGTGTAATCTGACAGAATCGAATTCTCTTATCTAACTTAGACGTAAACTCTGAGACTTCATCACTTCCAATATAGATGACAGAAATATCATTATCTAATTCCAACATACGATAACACTCACAAATGAGCGAATCTGACATGGTATGAGTTATAATAATATTTGCTGTTCGATTCCGAATTAATTTACTGCTTTCAGCTAAAACACTGCCAATACTTAAACTGGCTTTAAAATAAACATAGGTACAAAAATTAAATAGCCCGTCAAAATCAGATTTGGATATGATATTTCGTGACTTTAATCCACCATCATCACACATACATACAACAGGGATATCACATCGATAATAATAATCACAGATTGCAAGCGTCGTTTCAATTATCTTATCCTCGATGATCATGCGATCCAAATCATTTGTATCCTTTTTCGTCAGATCAATATGCAGGACAATTTCTGTTTTCGGATCTTCTGTATATTTACGAGTCATTAACTTTTGCTGTTTAGCTACTGACTTCCAATGAATCATCTTTCTTTCATCACCAGGAACATAATTACGAATCTCAATATCCGGAACTTTTTGTGCACTCGTGATCACATTATTACGGCTTCTACCTTCTAGCTCTACTCCAATATGTAAACTATCCAAATGGATAATACGAGGTAAAACTCGCACCATAATTGGCGAAGGAGCCTCAAAACGGAATCGAAACAGATTAAGATAATCCTCAACATAAACGTATTCTGCTCCAACTAGATACTCACCCCGGTAATGACAGCAGATCGAAGTATTCTGTTCCACCCGATCCCCAGGTAATAGATAATAGTTTTTATCCACATTAATTGAATCAACCGTACTATAATCATCACGAAAACTGACAAATACACTCGTAAATGACATAAAATCTTCATTTGCCAAGATAAATTTATACGGAACATGTTCTTCTTTTACTACTGTTTTGTGATCGATCAATTGATATATCCTGCATCGTATATACACATAAATAATGTAGATAAGAGATAAGATTGGGATCAGCAGACTTCCAAAGAATAATCCGTAACTGATATAACCACCGAAGAAACTTACATAGATACCGGTCGCAACTATGATCAGACATAAAATAATCCTATTTTTCTTCATATTGTTATCCCCTATTTTGAGAAGTCTTTTAGAATTGGTACCGTAACTTTATTCAGTACATTTCTCAATATGGTCTCAGTTGAAATCTTATTAATTTTAGCTTCCATTGATTCCAATAATCTATGGCATAACACTGGGTATATAATCTTCAATACATCATCTGGGATGACAAAGTCACGTTCTGCCAGATAAGCAGTTGCCTGAGCGGCACGAACTACTGCAAGTGTTGCTCTTGGGCTTGCTCCTAAAATTAAGTTTTCCTCATTACGAGTTGCATTGATCACATCCGTGATATATGCGATTACATCATCATGAACTCTTATCTGAGTCACTTCATTCTGCATAGCAACAATATCCTCTTTTGTCATAATCGGCTTCAGCTGCGCTACTCGTTCATCATTTAAGAATTTCTTTGTCATTAATCGCTCATTCTCAACTGAAGGATAGCCAATTGTTATTTTCATTAAAAATCGATCCATCTGCGCTTCTGGCAAATGATATGTACCAACAAAATCAATTGGGTTTTGCGTTGCAATCACCATAAATGGAGCTTCTAATGGATATATAACGCCATCGACCGTGATTTGGCGTTCTTCCATTGCTTCTAGCAAACTAGCCTGTGTTTTCGGGGCGGTTCGGTTAATTTCGTCCGCTAAAACAATATTATGCATAGCAGCACCTTTTTGAAATTCAAATGCTCCAGTTTTCATATTATAAACAGATAAACCAGTAATATCACTTGGTAACGTATCTGGCGTAAACTGAATTCTTCCAAAGCTTAGGTCAATGGATCTTGCAATTGCATTGGCTAATGTTGTCTTACCTACTCCGGGCACATCTTCTAGTAAAAGATGTCCTCCCGCTAATAATGTGGTAATTGCATATACTACCTTATCTTCTTTTCCTACTAATACTGAGTTTACTTGCTGAATTAACTGATTCGCTAACGATACATGTTCCATTCTGCTTATCCTCCCATAAGATAAGTAGTACCTCATTCGTACTACTATGATATATTTCATTTTCTATAAAAACGGTTCCTTCTCAACCTAATAAAAGGTTCTTGTTTCTATTACTTAAATAAAATGATACTTCAACAAAAGACAACAGATAAAGTAAAAACTCACTACTTTGTGCTATATCATCACAATCATTATTCAACTTCATTTCATAAACAAACATATACATATTATACCTTATTTTACCAGAGTGATTCAATACCTATGAACCCAAAAATGTTTTATACGAAAAGGAACTGTGAAAAAAGAAAAATGAGCGATAAGGGGAGAGGGGGGACTCACATTTGAATTTGGCTAAGTCCGGCCAAAAGGGAAAGGCAGCCAAATTCAAATGTGAGTACCAACCTCTCCCCCTATCGCTCATTTTTTTCTTTTTTTCACAGTTCCGTTTTCGTTCTATTCATTATTTTGTTAATAAAACCATGATCTCATTGCTTCGTTCTACAAATTTCGTCATTGCTTCTGGAGATAATGGCTTATGACTGATCATCGCTAAATCATAAAGCTGTTCACAGATCATTGCTGTCTTATCGCCAGTCTCATTTGCAAGAACATATTTTACAAGCTCATTGTTTGCATTAAGAACTAAAGTTTCCGCATTACCAAATGCACTTGGATCCATACCGTACATATTGTACATCTTCATCATATCCTGCATTCTTCTGCTTTCTTCCGATAATGTGATCATAGAAGATACTTTTTCATTCTTTAACTTAACAACCTTAACATCTAATTTTTCATTCTTTAAAGCATCACGGAAAAGTTTTGTAAGGCTGTCTTTCTGTCCTTCTAATTCTTTCTCATCCACTTTTTCTGTAAAGTTATCATTTACATCTGCATCAATACGAGCAAAATGAAGTTTTTCATCGGACTGCTCTAACTGAGTAATGAATGGAGAATCAATGTTATGAGTTAAAAGGACAGCATCCATACCAGCATCTTTGAACATATTAATGTACTGAGACTGCTGAACTGGATCTGTTACATAGTAGATGGTAGTCTTCTTAACTTCCTTGTTCTCATCTTTTGCTTCGTCCTTAGATTCTACCTCTGCTACTTCCACGCCTTCATCTGCAGGTTTTACTTTTTCCATGTACTCTTTCATGGTTAAGTATTTATTGTCTAGATTCTTAAAGAGGATAAAGTCTTTGATCTTTTCTCTAAACTTCTCATCTTTTAAGCAACCAAACTTAATGAATGGACTGATATCATCCCAGTATTTTTCATAAGTTTCTCTCTCAACTTTGTACATACCAGATAACTTGTCTGCTACCTTCTTAGTAATGTAATCTGAGATTTTCTTAACGAATCCATCATTCTGTAATGCACTACGTGATACATTCAATGGAAGATCCGGACAGTCAATAACACCTTTTAATAACATTAAGAACTCTGGAATAACTTCCTTGATATTATCAGCGATAAATACCTGATTACTATATAATTTAATCGTTCCTTCAATGCTATCATATTCTGTATTGATCTTAGGGAAGTATAAGATACCTTTTAAATTAAATGGATAGTCCATATTTAAATGAATCCAGAATAAAGGCTCTTTATAATCATGGAATACATTACGATAGAATTCTTTATAATCTTCCTCTTTACAATCGTTTGGATGCTTTGTCCATAATGGATTTGGATCATTGATTGGCTTAGGACCCTTCTTTTCTTCTTTTGTTTCAGTCGCTTTTCCATCTTCTGAAACTTCTGCATCTACAACATCTGTTTTTTCTTCTTCCTTTGCTTCTTCTACAGGAGCATTTGCATTGCTAAAGAAAATTGGAATTGGCATAAAGGAACAATATTTCTCAATAACTTCTTTTGCACGATACTCATTGGAGAATTCATAGCTGTCTTCATTAAGGTATAGTGTGATCTTAGTACCACGTTCTGCTTTATCACCTTCACCCATCTCGAAGTCAGTACCTTCTTCTGATTCCCAATATACAGGTTTCGCATCTTTCTGCCAAGAAAGAGTCTCAATTGTAACTTTATGTGCAACCATGAATGCAGAGTAGAAACCAAGACCAAAATGTCCGATGATCTGCTCTTCACTTGCTTTATCCTTGTATTTCGCTAAGAAATCCTGTGCTCCGGAGAAAGCAATCTGGTTGATATATTCTTTTACTTCATCGGCTGTCATACCGATACCATTATCAATAAAAGTCAGTGTTTTTTCTTCTGGGTTAACAATAACCTCAACTTTAAGCTCATCAGTTTCTGGGATGGAGTATTCACCCATTACCTCTAATTTCTTTAATTTCGTAACAGCATCGCAAGCATTTGAGATTAACTCACGGAAGAAAATGTCGTGGTCAGAATAAAGCCACTTCTTAATAATCGGGAAAATATTCTCGGAATTAATTGATAAACTACCTTTTTCCATACTCATGAACAACACTCCTTTTTTACATATCTTATTTCTGTATACTACTATAATACCGTAATAAATAAAAGTCAAGAAAAAATTAGCACTCATTCGAAGTGAGTGCTAACAAAGATTATTTTATTCATTTATTCTTCTACAAATGCTAATTCATTCTTTCTCAAGAAATTGGTCACCTGATCGTCCCATGCATGTTCTAAGGTTTTATCCATAGTAAATATATTAAGGCCTGTACCTGTGATAATATATAACTTTGCATTCTCATATTTAATATGAAAATATAAACCACTCACTTGCTCATGGCGTATCGAACTCCCAGCATTACGTACAACACTCTCGATCTGCTCTTTTCCTAACATCAAAGTAATGTGAAAGGAAAGCGGTGTTTTACTGCCTTTTACTAGTGAGTAAGCAAATGATTTTACCTCTGACCACTTGGAATGAGTTCTCGTTCCGATTGCTTCCTGCTCCTCAATCGTAAAAAAATCTAAATTTAGTTTGCCATTTACCTGGAACTTGTTAAATGTATTCATCGTTAATTCAGATAATAAGAATTGATCAAACATATTGTGAATTAATAATTTCCCCATAAAGGATTTCACCTCTAATATCTGAAGTGCTTTCATACATAATTCCCTCTCTTTATATAAGTGCTAATTGAATCAGTTTTAATATTACAAGGTGAACTGGATAAAATACATAGAATGCATACTTGCAGGATGGCCCTTTTTCACCATTGTAAAAGTAGATCAATGGTGCTGCAAAGATTGCCATAAACTGCACCCCACCGCACAAAAATCCCGTCAACAATATATACATAATCAGTGTCGCAAGCCTACTTCGATGTGTAAGGAACAGTCCGATAATTAGTAATACACCATAACAAAAGTTGTAGTAATAACTTCCTCGGATCCAATATAGAACCAGAGAGGCCCCTACGATCACAAGGACGATATTGAAATTCATAAAAAAGCTACTATTTGGAGTCGCCTGTTGATTCATCAGCTGTTTTTGATAGTTTTTCTGAATACGATCGATCAGTGTAATTGCAATCAACCCAATGAGCAATGTAAAGAAGATATTTTGTCCTTCAAATAATCGAATTGGATTAGGAAAACCATAAAATGCAAAATCATATGGTATTTCAGATATCAAAGCAAATATCCCCAACCTCAACATATATTTTTTTACATTTCTTGTGTGTAAAAAACCTTGAACAATCAAGAACGCAAATAAAGGGAATGCGATCCGACCGATTGCTCGCCCAATGACGTAAAGTGTTACATCTAATTCGTAACTTCCAAGTCTCAACCAAAAGAAATGATAATAATCCTCAGGTACAAATATCGCTGTAATATGATCAATCAGCATCGTAATGCAAGCAATAATTTTTAATGTAAATGTACTCACGCTGTATTCCTTTCTACTTCTTACTTTTTCTTGGCACTTCCATCAGTAATGCCATACTTCTCTCTTCTAAAGATAGACTCTTTGCGATAATCACCTGTTCTTCCTTCAGAAAACCTTTTGAAGTCATCATACAAAGTTTCCATTCTTTCGTTCGATCCAAGTGTGGAAGGTCAAACACATGGGATTCCCAATGCATATTACAAATCAGATAACAAGTGCTATCTTTTTCCTTACGATTTTTCACTGCATACGCTCCGCAAAGCATAATACCTATTGTTCGACTGTAATTCGAAAAATCTGGATACCAAGCTTTTGTTCCATGAAATGAGATATCTGGTTTTCCACAGGATATATAGTCGATTCCTCTTAACTCTATACTGTTATGGAATACTGGGTGTTTTTTTCTTAGAGTGATTAGCTGCTTAACAAACTCTAGCTGTTCCTTATTA
>JAQXNU010000226.1 GCA_029098165.1 Clostridiales bacterium | reverse complement strand
GTACAGTCAAGTGTCATTCGTTTAAAGATGCCATTCTCTTCTTGATCACCGAATTGGATGGCATAGGTGATTGCAGCAATTGGATCATAAGAAATCATAAAAATACCTGTTTTTTATTAGCATATGTTGACAGATGCAAGGATGTGCTTTATAATTAGATAACTTCGTGTGGTAGTGAATTATCACGTTACTACACTAAAGCAAATAATACTACAACGTAAAAGATACTCAATTGTTTATCTTATACAGTGACATCATGAAGGAGGAAACATGGATAAATTATTACATACTCCCGAGGGAGTAAGGGATATTTATAACTCAGAATGTGCAAGAAAGATGCAGCTGGAACAGATCATGCAGGAATGTATGCATTTATATGGATTTCATGATATTCAAACTCCGATGTTTGAATTCTTTGATATCTTTAATAAAGAGCGTGGAACTGTTGCTAGTAAAGATATGTACAAATTCTTTGATCGTGAAGGCAATACTCTGGTACTTCGTCCAGATATCACTCCTTCCATAGCGCGTTGCGTGACGAAGTACTATCGTGAGGAAGAACTTCCAATCCGTTTATGTTACTGTGGAAGCACCTTTATCAATAATAGCAGTTATCAGGGAAAATTAAAGGAATCTACTCAGCTAGGAGCGGAACTGATCAACGATGCAAGCGTGGAAGCGGATGCAGAGATGATTGCACTTACAGTAGAGTGTTTGAAAAAAGTAGGATTAGAAGAATTCTTAGTGGAGATTGGTCAGGCAGATTTCTTTAATGGATTAATGGAAGAAGCTAAATTGGAGGAAGAAGAAGTAGAACAGCTTCGTATTCTGATAGAAAATAAAAATATGTTTGGCGTAGAGGAACTTTTACAAGGTAAAAAGATTGAAGCTACATTAAAAGAAGTCATTTTGCAATTACCTCAACTTTTTGGTACAATTGATAAGATAAAAGCAGTAAAGGAGACACTGACAAACAAACGAGCTGTAAATGCACTGTTGCGTCTCGAACGTCTCTATGAATTACTTGAATGCTATGGATATGAGAAGTACATAACCTTTGATTTGGGAATGCTTAGTAAATATAATTATTATACCGGAATCATCTTCCGGGCAATGACCTATGGCACAGGAGATGCCATCATCACAGGTGGTCGTTATGATTCTTTAGTTGGTCAGTTTGGTAAAGTTGCGCCTGCCATTGGGATGGCAATCCTTGTGGATTCTTTAATGACAGCAATGAGCAGACAGAAGCTAAATCAGGAATTTGCACCTGAGAATACGTTAATCTTGTACCATGATCGAACAAGGACTTTAGCTATTGGATTAGCAAAGCATTTCCGTGCACAGAACATGAAGATTGAGATGCTGATCTATGATGAAAAACGATCGATTCAAGAATATGTTGCCTATGCGAAACGAAGTGGCATTGGAGGCATCCTTCATTTACTTGATCAGGAAAAAGTTGATGTGATCAATGCAGTGGATGACACAACTCAACAGGCGGATATTTCACAGCTGATGCAGTAAATGACAAAAAACTTGGAGGAGATAGCATGAAATATATTACAATTGCCCTGGCAAAGGGGCGCCTTGCAAAGAAGGCTTTGGAGATATTAGAGACAATTGGCATAACTTGTGATGAGATGAAGGATCCGGATTCTAGAAAGCTGATTTTTACAAATGAAGAATTGAAGATTAAGTTTTTCTTAGCAAAAGCAACGGATGTTCCGACTTATGTTGAATATGGCGCAGCTGATATTGGAATCGTAGGTAAGGATACCATTCTAGAAGAAGGAAGAAAACTTTATGAAGTGCTAGATTTAAATCTTGGAAAATGTCGTATGTGTGTTGCTGGACCGAAAAAAGCGAAAGAGTTATTGCAGCATGGAGAATTGATTCGAGTTGCTACCAAATATCCGAACATTGCAAAAGACTATTTCTATAATAAAAAGCATCAGACAGTTGAAATTATTAAATTAAATGGATCGATTGAGCTGGCACCGATTGTCGGTTTATCCGAAGTAATCGTTGATATTGTCGAAACAGGATCAACGTTACGTGAAAATGGTCTGGAAGTATTAGAAGAAATTTGTCCTCTTTCTGCTCGTGTGGTAGTGAATCAGGTGAGTATGAAGATGGAGAATGAGAGAATTAAAAAGATGATGACTGATCTTAGAAATGCAATTATGTAGGAGGGACTTTCATGAGAATCGTTGAATTAAATCAAGAAACAAAACAGAATATTTTAGAAAATTTATTAAAGCGTAGTCCAAATCAGTATCGTCAGTATGAAGATACAGTCAATGCAATTTTATCGGATGTTCGTAATCGGAAGGACGAAGCAATTTTTGAATATACGAAGAAGTTTGATAAGGCTGAAATTAATGCTTCGAATATAAAAGTAACGAAAGAAGAGATTGAAGAAGCGTATCAGTTGCTGGATCCTAAAGTGTTAGAAGTGATTCGTAAAGCAATTGTGAATATAAAAGCATATCATGAGAAGCAAAGACAGTATAGCTGGTTTGATTCTGAGCCAAGTGGTATTATTCTTGGTCAGAAGGTAACAGCGATTGGCTCAGTCGGAGTATATGTACCAGGCGGGAAAGCAGCTTATCCATCCTCTGTTCTTATGAATATCATACCTGCAAAAGTAGCAGGTGTAAAACGAATTGCGATGACGACACCATGTGGTGCTGATGGAAAAGTTTATCCAGGAACATTAGTTGCAGCCAATGAAGCAGGTGCGACAGAGATTTATAAGGTCGGAGGAGCACAGGCGATTGCAGCATTAGCATATGGAACAGAAAGTATTGCGAAAGTAGATAAGATTGTAGGGCCAGGAAATATCTATGTTGCTTTAGCAAAAAAAGCAGTATATGGTCATGTTAGTATCGATTCCATCGCTGGTCCAAGTGAAATTCTTGTATTAGCAGATGAAACAGCTAATCCACGGTATGTGGCAGCAGATTTATTATCTCAGGCAGAACATGATGAATTAGCTTCAGCTATCTTGATTACAACAAGTAAAGAATTGGCAGATAACGTGTCCAAAGAAGTGGATACTTTTGTCGAACAGTTATCTAGAAAAGAAATTTTACAAAAGTCATTAGACAATTATGGTTACATATTAGTTGCTGAGAGTTTAGATGAAGCAATCGATGCGGCAAATGAGATCGCATCGGAACACTTGGAGATTGTAACAAAGAATGCATTTGAAGTTATGACAAAGATTCAGAATGCTGGTGCCATCTTTATTGGGGAATATTCCTCGGAACCATTAGGAGATTATTTTGCCGGGCCTAACCATGTACTACCAACGAATGGTACTGCGAAGTTCTTCTCAGCATTAAGTGTAGATGATTTTATCAAAAAATCCAGCATTATCTCTTATTCAAAAGAAGCATTGGAGCCGATATATAAAGATATCGTTGATTTTGCAAAAGCAGAAGGGTTAACCGCTCACGCAAATTCAATAGCAGTTCGATTTGAAAAGTAATATAAAAATCGAGCAGATAGGAGAGCATATGAGCAGAGTGGCAAAAATTACTAGAACAACAAAGGAAACAGATATTACAATAGAATTGAATCTGGATGGTAAAGGAATCGGAAAAGTAGATACTGGCATTGGTTTCTTTGACCATATGCTGTTAAGCTTTGCAAAGCATGGTTTTTTTGATTTGAACGTTCAGTGCAAAGGTGATCTTTATGTGGATGGACATCATACAGTAGAAGATACCGGAATTGTGCTAGGACAGGTAATAAAAAAAGCATTAGGTGACAAACAGGGAATAAAACGTTATGGTTCTTTTTTACTTCCGATGGATGAGACGTTAGTATTGTGTGCGATTGATTTATCAGGAAGGCCATATCTTAATTTTCAGGCAGAATTTACACAGGAAAAAGTGGGTTATATGGACACAGAGCTGGTTCGTGAATTTTTCTATGCGGTTTCTTACAGTGCAGGCATGAATCTTCATATAAAGCAAATGGATGGTACGAATAATCATCATATCATAGAAGCAATGTTTAAAGCTTTTGCAAAAGCATTAGATGAGGCGTGTTCCATGGATTCGCGGATACAAGGAGTATTATCAACTAAGGGGACAGTAGAATAAGGAAGGAGCTAGTTATGAGATTATATCCAGCAATCGATATTAAGAATGGTCAGTGTGTAAGATTGAGACAAGGACAGTTTCAAAATATTGAA
>JAQXNU010000225.1 GCA_029098165.1 Clostridiales bacterium | reverse complement strand
GGCTGTGTTTCCTGAACTGGCTCTACTGTAGGTTCCGGTGTAATTGTAACCTCTGTTGTAGGTGTCAACGTTATCATGTTATCATTTCCTGCTGCATTGACTACCGCATCATCACTATGATCGGATTTTCCTAACTTATATCCTATCAATAAACCAGCTGTAGCAATGATAGCTACTACTATCCACAAAATCTGAACCGAGTAATTTTTTCTTCTTCTACGATATTGCCCCATAATGATCGACCTTTCTAAATTTACTAACTTTTTCTCTAATAAGTATGCCTTCGGAATACTATACTACCCTACAATTATGAAACTTTCAAGACCTTTAAAAAAACTTAAGAAAAAAGCAAGCTGTAAAAAAAACACAGCTTGCTTTCATACAATTTTTTAAACAATATTCTGTTGATCTACTATTCATTTACCTTTTCTTCTGGTGCAGCCTCAAGTGCAGCAAGTTCATATTTTTCTAAGATAATGCTCTGAATCTTGTCTCGAGTTTCGGAATTAATTGGATGGGCAATATCACGATATTCTCCATCCCCGGCCTTGCGACTTGGCATTGCAATAAAGAGACCTTTTTCTCCCTCGATAACTTTAATATCATGAACAACAAATTCGTTATCTAATGTAATAGAAACAACTGCCTTCATTTTACCATCCTTACTAACTTTACGCACCCTTACGTCTGTAATTTGCATCTTGCATCCCCCTTAAGTATTTAATTGCTTTTGTCGATTAAGAAATGTTTTACAATACATAGCGATCATTTTTTTCAATGACAATCTTAATATTTCCCTCTTCTCCGACATGCGTCGTATTTGGTCTAATCGTATCACGACTCTCGACAATACAATTTTCAATATAAGTATTGTCACCAATATGTACATCATTTAAGATAATCGAGTTTTTAATCGTGCAGTTATTCCCAACATATACTTTCTTAAATAATACTGAATTTTCAACTACACCATTAATGATACATCCACTTGAAACCAAGCTGTTCTTCACTGCGGAACCAACATTATATTTTGCTGGAGGCAGATCATCAATCTTGGAATAAACATCAGGATATTGTTTAAAAAAGTAATCTCTTATATCTTTATCTAAAAAGTCCATATTGGTTTTGTAGTAAGATTCCACACATGCGATATTACTCCAATAACTATCGATTGCATATGCGTATAACTTCTTCTGATTCTTATATCGAACCAAAATATCATTTACAATGTCGTAACGCTCTTCTTGTGCTGATTTTTCAATCAGTTCAATTAATTGTCGACGACGAATTATATAAACACCAATTGATATCTCCTGGGACTGTGGGATTAAAGGTTTCTCCTGGAAATCAATAATCCGATTATCCTCATCTGTTATCACACTTCCGAATCTTGTTATATCTTCTCCCAGTGGAACTTTCTTCGTTACAATCGTAATATCTGCCTTTTTAGCGATATGATATTCTAATACCTTATTGTAATCTAATTTATAAACTCCATCACCGGAGGCAATTACTACATAAGGTTCATGACTCGATTTTAGAAAATTCAAATTCTGATAGATCGCATCCGCTGTACCACGATACCAAAATCCATTATCCGCTGTAATTGTTGGCGTAAATAGGAACAATCCTCCCTGCTTTCTACCAAAGTCCCACCATTTAGAGGAACTTAAGTGCTCATTCAATGATCTTGAGTTATACTGAGTTAGAACTGCAACCTTTTGCACATGAGAATTTGACATATTGCTTAAGGTAAAATCAATACTTCGAAAGCTCCCGGCAACTGGCATTGCCGCAATTGCACGTTTGTTTGTGAGTTCCTTCATTCTTTTACTATTGCCGCCTGCTAATACAATACCTATCGCTCTCATCTCTGATCACCTACCTTAATTAAGCATTCTCCCGATGCAAGAAATCCACTCGGATAATCATCTAATGTTGTGCCTCCTAAAATTGCAGTATTCTTCCCAATGCGGATACGATCTGGAATAACGCTTTCTTCTCCTATAGTAACTAATCCATCTGTGTATATAGAAGGAAACCTCTTATTACTCTCCTCATTACCAATTCCTAATTCACAATTGGAACCTATTACGCAGTTTTCTGCAATAATTGCTTTATTAATAATCGTGTTTTCCCCAATCACGGATGATTTCATAATGATAGAATCCCGTATGACAGAACCTTCACCAATTGTAACTCCTGCTCCGATTACAGAATTATAAACTTTTCCATAAACTTCTGTTCCTTCACCGATAATACAGCGTTCCACTATCGCATTATCTGCAATATACTGTGGAGGAATTACATCACTTTTCGTATAAATCTTCCAAAACTCTTCATACAGATTAAAAATAGGAACTAAATCAATTAACTCCATATTGGATTCCCAATAGGAAGAAAGTGTACCAACATCTTTCCAATATCCATTATATTCATAAGCAAAAATTCGATCTCCTCGCTCATGACAATATGGGATAATGTGTTTACCAAAATCGCATCCCTTTTGTTCAGATAGCGAAATTAGTGCTTCTTTTAAAATCTTCCACGTAAATATGTATATGCCCATGGAAGCTAGATTGCTTCTTGGATTCTTTGGTTTCTCTTCGAACTCTAGAATTCTCTTATTCTCATCCGTAATTACAACGCCAAACCGGCTTGCTTCTTCCATTGGAACTGGAATTGTTGCTAGGGTGATATCTGCATTGTTCGACTTATGAAACTCAAGCATTACTTCATAATCCATTTTATAAATGTGGTCTCCACCCAAAATTAAAACATAATCTGGATTATAGTATTCCATGTACTTTAAGTTCTGATAAATTGCATTTGCGGTACCAGTATACCATTCTGCATTCGTGCTCTTCTCATAAGGTGGTAATATGGATACACCACCAATATTACGGTCTAAATCCCAAGGTATACCTATTCCTATATGAGTATTCAGTCGTAAAGGCTGATATTGTGTTAACACACCGACAGTATCAACGCCGGAATTAATACAATTGCTTAGTGGAAAATCAATTATACGATATTTCCCACCAAATGCCACTGCTGGCTTTGCTACACTTGATGTTAAGACTCCTAATCGGGAACCTTGTCCACCTGCCAACAGCATTGCGATCATTTCCTTTTTAATCATGCCATCACCTCTTGCTGTTTGATATTTTCATTATATCATTGTATTTTCCAAATGTGAATATATTTACCAAAAAAATTTCTATAAAGCGTAAAATTTTAGTAAAAATAACGCATTTTTTGGCGTATAGCGTCTTCTTTAGATATAATATGTAGAAATAGTCTCTCAATATGCTTCTATTATCGGTAACATTTTCTTAATAGATTCATATAATGAAATACGATATCTCCCATACCCCTAACAATAATCAGAACACAAAAATCCCCAATTTTTTAGGCTGGTAACAGATTTAATTTACTAGTAATGTTGTAATTTCACATAAAAAGGTTATAATAAGCATATCAGAAAATCTGTAAATATGCATATATGATATGTTTTTAATAAAAACTGGAGGTCAATGACTATGTATCAAATTGATTTTACAAAACCGATTCATATACATTTTATCGGAATCGGTGGTATCAGTATGAGTGGTCTTGCAGAACTTTTACATACCAAGGGGTTTACTGTAACTGGTTCAGATCACAAAGGTAGTAAAATTACCGATCACTTAAGTAAATTAGGAATTAAAGTAGCTACTTCACAAGTAGCTGAGAATATTAATGGAGATATCGATCTTGTTGTTTACACAGCAGCAATTCATGAAGATAACCCAGAATACCAGGCAGTTATTGCTCACAACATCCCATTAATGGATCGAGCAAATCTCTTAGGTCAAGTCATGAAACACTATAAAAACGCTATCAGTGTTGCTGGTACACACGGAAAAACTACTACCACATCTATGGTATCTCTGATGATGATTGAAGGTGGTATGGATCCAACCATCTCCGTCGGTGGTATTCTTGATAATATTGAAGGTAATATCCGAATTGGTAATTCTGATAATTTCATCGTTGAATCCTGTGAATATAAAAATAGTTTTTTAAGTTTTCATCCAACACACGAAATTATTCTTAATATAGAAGCAGAGCATTTAGATTTCTTTAAAGATCTTGCAGATGTCAGACATTCCTTCCGAAGCTTTGCCGAGAAACTTCCAAGCTTCGGAAATTTAGTGATCAACGGTCATATTGAAAATTTTGAAGAGATTACAAAAGATCTTCCGTGTAATGTGATCACTTATGGTATCTTAGAAGGGAAAACAGATTTAAATGCCATCAGCTCACCGTTTTATTATGCAGCTGCTAACATTTCATATACAGACGAAGGTTGTGGAACCTATGATTTAATTCGTGATAATCAGTTTATTACACGCATCACTCTTGGTGTTGTTGGCGAACATAATATCTCAAATTCCGTATCAGCCATTGCTTTAGTTGATCGTCTTGGAGTATCTATTGATGCTATGAAAACAGCTTTACTAGCATTTAAAGGAACCGAACGACGTTTTCAAAAGAAAGGGGTTCTGAATGGTGTAACGATCGTTGATGATTATGCTCACCATCCAACCGAGATCAAAGCCACTTTAACTGCAGCAAAAGCATATCCACATAAGGATATCTGGTGTGTATTCCAACCACATACGTTTTCACGTACAAAAGCTCTGTTTAATGACTTTGTAACTTCACTTTCCTTAGCCGACAAAATTGTATTAGCTGATATCTATCCAGCCAGAGAAGAAGATCCTGGTGATATATCTTCTAAGGATATTCAAGAGAAACTGATAGAATCTGGCAAAGAAGCATACTATTTCAATAGCTTTGAACAAATTCAAAACTTTTTACGAGAAAAATGTACTAACGGCGACCTGTTGATAACTATGGGCGCTGGAGATGTTGTTTCTATAGGAGAATCTTTACTTCGTAAATAGTTATCCACATTATCCACAATTTTATCAACATTTCTGTTCAGATAAGATTGTGGATTTTTTGTTTAACGCATTTTTTTACATTAATTGACTGCTTTCGTTCTAAGTACTGTATTTATCACGCTTCAATGCCATTTTCCAAATTTTCTAGTTTTTTCATCCACTAATTTATCCACATTATCCACATTATCAACACTAAATAATCCTCACTCTGATTGGCAAAAACCCCTATTTGCAAGTGAATTTTAATATGCTATAATGTGCATGCAACTGAAGGTCCTTGCATGATTCTTATGCAAAAATGAAGACCTTAATCACTCACCTACATAAAGATTGGAGTGTTAATATGAGTAATTTTAGATTATTATCAACAACAGAAAACGGTGTTACAGTGATTACAAATCGCTTTATTGATGAATATATGCCACACGCTAACGGTAGTTTTGTGAAAGTGTATCTTTTACTTTTACGCTGTCTTCAAAATAATAAAATAGAAACTTCGATCTCTTATTTAGCTGAAGTACTGGATGAGACAGAAAAGGATATTGATCGCGCAATCCGCTATTGGGAAAAAGAACAGATTCTTTTTGTCTCACGTTCTGATAAATCCACAATAACTTCCATTTCTTTCGGTATGCCAACTGCTGCTCTAGCACAATCCCCTATAGAATCTGAAGTTTCTAATATAAATGTGCCAGCTATTGAGGAACCAGTTGTGAAACCTGTCGCCAAACCAACGATTCACAAGCCAAGCTATTCCGATGCGCAGATCAAACAGTTAACAGATATTGAAGAAGTAAAGTGGGTTATGAATACTGTAGAACGATTATTGGAACGATTATTAAAGCCTGCTGACATTCAATTAGTCTTATTCTTATATGAAAGTGTTGGATTTAGTCCTGAATTGATCTTCTACCTTTATGAATACTGTATTTCAAAGAATAAGAAAAGTGTTTCTTATATTGAAGCAGTTGCTATCTCATGGGCAGAAGAAGGAATTACTACTGTTGAGAAAGCAGAAGAGTCAACTGCCGCTTATAATAACAATTACAATGCTATTAACAAAGCATTTGGTCTTAACCGTACACCCGGTGCAATTGAAAAGAAATTTATGCATCGCTGGTTCCATGAATATGGTTTCGATATTCAGATTATTGAAGAAGCCTGCAACCGTACTATGTTAGCTACTGGTAAGCCAGATTTCAAATATACCGACAAAATTTTAGAAAACTGGAAGAAGAAAGGTGTTGCTAGCAAAAAAGATATTGCTGCTCTTGATGAAGTACATGCAAAGCAAAATGCAATAAATGTTTCCAACAAGCAAGCCGCTACAACAAAGCAACCTGTTCCTTCCACGAATAAATTCAACGCTTTTCCTCAACGCAAATATTCCGATGAAGATTTCTTAAGTATGGAACAGCGTTTACTAAATAATCGATAGTTGAAAGGAGTTGACTATGGGACTAAAGAATTATCAGTTTAATACAATTCTTAGAGAATATGATAATCGTCGCTTACAAAGCAAGTATGAACTAGATCATCGTAAAGAAATTGTATATGATAAGATACCTGAACTAAAAGCAATTGATGATGAGATGATTCACGATTCCATTCAACGTGCAAAATCGGCATTGATGAATGATTCCAATGCACTTGTCGGTTTAAAAGAGCGCAACGAACAATTGACTAAGAAAAAACGGCAGTTAATTAAGAATGCTGGATTTCCTGAGGATTATCTTGAACTTCATTATGTTTGTCCTCTTTGTAAAGATACCGGGTATATTGATAATGAAAAATGTAACTGTTTTAAACAAGCAATTGTGAATCTGCTCTATTCACAGTCCAATGTGAAGGATGCTCTAATGCATGAAAACTTTAGTACCTTTTCTCTTGCCTACTATGACGATACCCAAATCGATGCTGTCACAAGGCAGACTCCTCTTTCTAATATAAAGAATGTCTTGACGATTGTTAAATCATTTATCAGCAACTTTGATCAACAATATGATAATCTGCTCATCTATGGAAATACTGGTGTAGGGAAAACCTTTTTATCCAATTGTATCGCCAAAGAACTATTAGATTCAGGACATACTGTGATCTACCTCACCTCATTCCAGTTATTTGACATATTAGAAAAGTATAAATTCAATACCGCGGAAGATTATGATGAGATACGAAATCGATTTGAATATATCTTAGACTGTGATTTACTGATCATTGATGATATAGGTACTGAAATGAATAATACATTTATTACGTCACAGTTATATCAATGCATTAATGAACGTCATTTAAAACAGAAGTCTACCATTATCTCAACAAATCTTTCATTTGAACAGCTGAAAAATAATTATAGTGAACGAATTTTCTCGAGAATTTCAAGTAATTATCGATTATTGAAGATTATTGGAGATGATATTCGCTTACAAAAGCTTCTGAATCCACAAAGGAAATAAATTAGTTTAATCTTGACGAAATAGGATGATAATAGTATTATAAACGAGTGTTAAAACCGATATATGAACGATACTGGAGGAAAAATGATGTCACAAGATAATTTTTTACAAACCATCCCTGTTGGAACGCTTGGTATTATTGCTCTTGAAAGTAGCAAAGGACTTGGCCAAAAAGTCAACGACTATATCGTTGAATGGAGAAAGCAACGTACAGGTGAACATACCTCAACTATGGCCTTTGCTGGATATCAAAGAGACTCTTTCTTGATCAAACATGAATGCCCACGTTTTGGTACAGGTGAAGCAAAAGGTACTATTAAAGAGTCTGTCCGTGGTGATGACTTATACTTACTTGTTGACGTTTGTAATTATAGCTTGACTTATTCCGTTTGTGGACATACGAATCATATGTCACCTGACGATCACTATCAGGATTTAAAGAGAATCATTGCAGCTGTTGGTGGTAAAGCAAGAAGAATCACTGTTATTATGCCTTTCTTATATGAAAGTAGACAGCATAAGAGAAGTTCTAGAGAATCCTT
This sequence comes from Clostridiales bacterium, assembly GCA_029098165.1. Classification (GTDB taxonomy): domain Bacteria; phylum Bacillota; class Clostridia; order Lachnospirales; family Lachnospiraceae; genus Lachnoclostridium. Next base: position 8,658 of record JAQXNU010000225.1, on the reverse strand, counting down.
AGATTGTGCTTTGGCTCTTCAAGAATTAACTAATATGGGTGTTGAAAGTATCATAACCTTTGATGCTCATGATCCAAGAGTACAGAATGCAATTCCATTAAAGAGCTTTGAAACAGTAATGCCTTCTTATCAGTTCATTAAAGGTTTATTAAAGAACGTTCCTGATATTAAATTTGATGCAAAGCATACTATGATCATCAGTCCTGATGAAGGTGCTATGGGACGTGCCGTATACTTTGCCAATGTACTAGGTCTTGATATGGGTATGTTCTATAAACGTCGTGACTATACAAAGATTGTAAATGGACGTAACCCTATTGTAGCTCATGAATTCTTAGGTACTGACGTAGAAGGAAAAGATGTTATCATCCTTGATGATATGATTTCTTCTGGAGAAAGTATGTTAGATGTTGCTCGCGAATTAAAGAAGAGAAAAGCAGGCAGAATCTTTGTTTGCGCAACTTTCGGATTATTTACAAATGGCTTAAATCAGTTTGATGCCGCTTACAAAGAAGGACTTATTTATCGTGTTATGACTACTAACCTTGTATATCAACCACAAGAGTTATTAGACCGTGAATACTATATCAGCGCTGACATGAGCAAGTATATTGCATTATTGATCGATGCATTAAATCATGATGCTTCCATCAGTGAGTTCTTAAGCCCAACTGAACGTATTCAGGCAGTACTTCGTAAATACAATCAGATCTAATATAAAAGAAGAGACTGTAATAAAACTGCAAAAAGAACAATGAGTGTGAGAGATGCCTCTCTCCTCATTGTTCTTTTTGTAGTTTTTTCACAGCCCTTTCTTTTTACTCATATATAACACTTTCTGAAACTGCATTTTTTTCTAAGTGAATGACATTCGCTTCAATTCCCTCGCTGTTTATGATTTCTTCCTCTCGTTTATGACAGGTTAATAAGATAATCTGTCGTTTACATTGGGAAGTTAACATATGAAGTGCCTCACTCGTACGTTTGTCATCATATAAAGCAAAGGCATCATCTAATATAATTGGTAACTTTTCATTTGGGAACAATAACTGCGCAACAGCTAAACGTAATGCCAGATACATCTGATCCATAGTACCTGAACTTAAACTATCAATAGATACGTATCGTGTCTTTTGGAGAACCTTAATATTTAAGTTTTCATCTACAGTAACTTCTTGATACTCATTGCTACTGATTTTTGCAATCATTTCCGATACCACTTCATTTAAACGAGAACCAAAGGAATCATGAATTGTGGAAGATAAGTCTTTTAGCGTCTGTATGCTTAAAGTTATCGCTTCAATTTCATGCAGCATGGATTCCCTTTGTTCCAACAGATGCTTATACTCTTCTCTATCATGCAACAGTTGTGCATCCTGGTTGTGATTAGCTTCTAATGTCCAGCGAATCCGCTCAATCTGGCTCTTCAATTCCGCATATCTTGTCTGATACTCTTCTTCTCCTGAGGTTACCTCTTCTTTATACTCCTCTGCTACCAGCTTCAGTTCTTCCATACAGCTATCCGTTACTTCAGCATCTTCAATAAAATACTTCATAACATTGATAATCTCTATTTCAAGTTTTTCCGCTTTTTCTTTTAGCTCTTTAATCGAAATCAGATATTCCGCTTTTCGTTCTAACAGCTGTTCACGCTCTAACTCATTCTTCGTAACATCGTTGAACTTTATTAAAAGCTGATTTTCATTTGTTACGCGATGCTGTAACAGAATATCATGACGTTTACTATGCAGTTGAAACACTTTCTTTTCAAACTGTTTTTCTATATCTTCAATCAATTTTAAATTATGTTCATCTTTAGTTGCTCTGTAAACATACTCTAAAATACCAAAGAACATCAAAAAAACACCAATAGAACATCGAATGATGGGATTTCCGATTGGAATTAAAATAACCGCTATACCTAATAAGGCATTCATAATACCCATGCTCTTTCCATTGACTTTTCTTTGCGTGCTATTATTTTCCCACTCGGTTCGTTTTGCTCGTATCTCATCTTCATACTGCTGTTTTTTTTGTCTTAGTTCCTGCAGTTCCTCCAGATGAGCCTGAATTACACTGGAATTATCAAGTTCCCCTACTGCTCGCTTGGTTCGTTCGATTAATGAACTCATCCTATCTTCTAATTGAAGTTTTTGTGTCACCATATCTTTATAGATTCGATATTTCTCCTTTACTGCGGGCAACATCGTAAGCTTGGCTAATTTTTCTTTACATGCTGGGTCGGAATACTTTAACCGCTTCGCTTTAATCTCTTCCAACTGTTCTGTTAGCTGAGCCAATTCATCATTTAATTTTTCGCACTGACTGATTGCTTCCTCTTCCTTTGCGATTGTTTCTTCTAACATTTTGATTTGGTCGTTTGGAATCGATTTCTCAATCTGTTTTTTCTTATCTACAAGATAAGTTAATGCCCGATTTACATCAACTTCTGTACTTTTTGACATTGAGAGGTTGGTAATATAATTTTTCAGTTCTTGAGCTAATTCCAGATCGGTTTTTGCCTTTAACTGCTCAATACTTACGGTATTACGATATACACTTTCCGTCAGTCCCTTTAGCAATTGCTGCAGTTCCGATTCTTCCGTTGCCACCTCTCGTCCAGTACGAACTGATACCACTGAAAGTCTTTTTTCTTTTTTATAGAAGCTTCGAGTGATTCGATAATCTTCTCCATCAATCTCAATTACCATGCTTCCTTGGTATGCACCTGGAGTATCCCATGGCTCATACTTTGTATACATATCATCCTTTGATGCTCTTCCACGAGGCTTATCAATACCGAACAGCATTCCACGTATAAATGCATGCAACGTTGATTTTCCCGCTTCATTTGGTCCATATAATATATTGATCCCAGGCTTTAGCATTACATGACTATCATGAAATTTACCAAAATGCCCTAGATTGATTTCCTTAATAATCAAAGCGCTCCTACCTTTCCTTTGTATTCAACAAAGCTTCTATACCATAATACAATGCTTTCTCAATCAGTTCTTCATTATCCGATTCTGTACGAATCCTACTAATGTATGCACCGATCAAATTACCTTTATTCTCTGCATAAAGTTTATCAAAATCATAATCAGGTAATACCAAATCCTCTACTTCCACTATATTGCCAAGAGCGTACAAGGAACGAGTATCTAATATGATTTCCGGATCTCTTCTTCCTTCTAGGACGATCTGATACATATTCTCTTCTCCCATCTCATGTACCATCTCTCCCAACTCTTCCATCATAGAATAGTTGGTCGTTTCTTTCGTAACAGGGTATGCAATCTTTTTATAAATTCTCTTGGAGAATGGGATAAATTCAATCGTAACATTTGTCTTTAGATTATCATCCTTTTCAATTGTTCCATAAATGTATCCGTGATCCCCAAGTTCCGTTTTATCCAGTGGTTCTAAGGAGCCACTATAAGCCATATTAGATGCCAAGATCTCTGGTTTATGAATATGTCCAAGTGCTACATAATCAAAACCAGCATTTGCAACCTGCTTATAGTTGATTGGAATATTTCTCTCATCACCACCATGAGCAAGCAAAATATTAATTCTCTCCTCTACTGTACAAAAGGCATGATCATATTTTGCTTCATAAATATCTCTTGTCCGATAACTAAATCCATATACTTCTGTATTTAATTCTTCTAGAAAAATACTATCCATATCTTTATTCGTAAATAGATACGTATTATCATTCCATTTGAAATCCAGATAGTTCGAACGCATAGCGATATAATCATGATTACCTGCCATAATCACAACTTTAGTATGTGTTAACTTTCCAAACATATAATTAATCTCTTTTAATTCGCGCAATAAAGGTTGACGATGAAATAAATCACCTGCGATTAGAAGTAAATCAATTTGTTTTTCTTCACACGTCTTAATTACACGAAAAAAAGTATCATAAATCTCTTTATCTCGTTCTATTGGCCATGCAGTATCGGATTCTGGTATTGCTCCAAGATGGACATCTGCAATGTGTATAAAATCCATGAAATGTTCTCCTTTTATTTACGTTGGATCGATACTAATAATTGATAACATTATAGCACAACGTCTTTTTTTTTGGTAGAAACTATTGTATATTGCGATAAAAAATTTTATAATTATCGTAATCATGTACTACTTTTTGAGAAAAGGAGGGTAATTCTAACATGAACATTCTAACTTTACATATCTCACAATTACTGCCTGGAATGATTCTAGCGGAAGATGTGTTTACTCCTCGTAATGAACGCATCTTATCTCGTAATACGATTATTAGTCCCAAAACGATTGCTAAATTGAAGTTCAATTCTATTAAAGAAGTTATGGTATATATTCCAAAGGATATTGTACAAGTTCCATCATCAATGGAATCGAAAACGGCAGAGCTTAAGAATACTACAGAGTTTAAAAAGTTTAAAAAATTCTATATGGAATCCATCGAATTACTCAAAGAATCCTTTATGGGACTTATGGGATTTTCCAATAGTCAGTTGAATACTGAACAGCTTCTCCATTCTGTCTCCAGTTTACTGAAAGAATGCCGTAATTCCTTCAGAACCTTCGATATGTTACAGTGTATGAAAGAATATGACGATATTGTCTATGTTCATTCCATGAATGTTACTCTGATCTGTGCATCCTTTGCATCTTGGCTGAATTTATCCCAGGCCGACATGCAACAACTTCTTCTCGCTGCTATACTTCATGATATCGGAAAATTAAAAATACCTTATGATATTATACATAAACCAACTGCTTTAACCGACCAGGAATTTAAGACGATACGTCAACATCCTATGCTGGGCTACAATATGGTGAAAGATATGGATCTGGATCATAGAATCTTAGATGCAATCCTTATGCATCATGAACGTTGTGATGGCAGTGGTTATCCTCGACAATTAACATCGAAAGAGATTACATCTTTCCCTAAGATTATCGCAATTGCAGATGTCTTTGATGCAATGACAACCAATCGTTCTTACCGTAATGGTATTTGTGCCTTCGATGTCATTCAGAAGTTTGAAGAAGATGGATATCAGAAATATGATGTTGCATATTTAATTCCATTCTTAAAGAGTTTGGCCTTAGCTTATATTAACTCCACCGTACAGCTAAGCAACTCCTTAGTAGGTGAAGTCGTTATGATCAATGAGCAGGCACTCTCCCGTCCGATTGTTAATGTGAATAATCATTTTTATGATTTATCTAAAGAGAAAGATTTACATATTGTTAGTGTATTATAGACGCTTTACAATCCATAACTTATGCGTTATAATTACTAGCGCTTAGAGAGTTCGAGACCTTCCTCTCTTAAAACAAAACTAAAGGAGTTTATATGAAAAACAAAAAATTATTCTTTATCGTACAAGCTGCTATGATTGCGGCTATTTATGTCGTTCTTGTACTGATTTTTCAACCAATCAGCATCTCTTACATTCAGGTTCGTATCGCTGAAGCCTTAACAATCCTGCCATTCTTTACACCTGCTGCAATTCCTGGTGTTACAATTGGATGCTTACTTGGTAACTTGATTTCTGGTTGCGATGTCTTAGATATCGTCTTCGGAAGCTTAGCTACTTTACTCGGTGCTCTTGGCTCCTATAGCCTACGCAAGAACAAATTCTTAGTTCCAATCCCACCTATTGTTGCAAATACAATCATTGTTCCTTGGGTTCTTCGTTTCGCATATGGGGAATCATTATCCATTCCATTTATGATGTTAACCGTTGGTGTTGGTGAGGTACTTTCCTGTGGCGTTTTAGGACTTACTCTTTTATTCGCCCTTTCACGTTATAAATCCATTTTTCGTAGTCCGTCTATGAATTAATTCATAAAAAAAGCCATTCCTAGGAAAAGGTCTCCATGGAATGGCTTTTTTATATTCAATTGACTCTTATAAATCGCAGTTATTTACTGTACGTGGGAATGGAATAACGTCACGGATATTACCCATACCAGTTAAATACATAACGCAACGCTCAAATCCAAGACCAAAACCTGCATGTCGAGCGGATCCATATTTACGAAGATCAAGATAGAACTCATAATCCTCTACCTTTAATCCTAGTTCGTTCATACGAGTTACAAGCTTATCGTAATCATCTTCTCTCTGGCTACCACCGATGATCTCACCGATACCAGGAACTAATAAGTCCATAGCTGCAACTGTCTTGTTATCTTCATTCATCTTCATATAGAACGCCTTGATATCCTTAGGATAATCTGTTACGAATACAGGTTTTTTATAAACCTGTTCTGTTAAATAACGCTCGTGTTCTGTCTGAAGGTCACATCCCCAGCTTACTTTATAATCAAAGTTGTCGTTATTCTTCTCTAAGATTTCAATTGCTTCTGTATAAGTTACATGACCGAAATCAGAGTTCACAACATGATTTAATCTCTCTAACAATCCTTTATCAATGAAGTTATTGAAGAACTGCATCTCCTCTGGAGCGTTCTCTAATACATAACGGATTACATACTTTAACATACCTTCTGCTAAGATCATATCATCCTTTAAATCTGCAAATGCAATTTCAGGCTCAATCATCCAAAACTCTGCTGCATGTCTTGTTGTGTTCGAGTTCTCTGCTCTAAATGTTGGTCCAAAAGTATAGATGTTCTTAAATGCCATCGCATAAGTTTCACCGTTTAACTGACCACTTACTGTAAGGTTTGTTGGCTTGTTAAAGAAGTCCTTGGAAAAATCAACAGTTCCATCTTCCTTCTTTGGAACATTATCTAAATCAAATGTTGTAACCTGAAACATCTCGCCTGCACCTTCACAGTCACTACCTGTGATCAATGGAGTATGAACATAAACGAAGTTTCTTTCCTGGAAGTACTGATGAATTGCGTATGCAATTAAAGAACGTACTCTAAATACTGCCTGGAATGTATTCGTACGTGGACGAAGATGTGTCATTGTACGTAAGAATTCCATAGAGTGACGTTTTTTCTGAAGTGGATAATCTGCAGTAGATTCACCCTCGATGATCACTTCATCTGCCTGAATCTCAAATGGTTGTTTTGCATCTGGTGTTGCAACCAATGTACCAGTAACGATAACTGCGCTACCAACATTTAATTTTGAAATTTCAGTAAAGTTTTCTAATTTATCATGGTATACAACCTGTAATGTTTCAAAGAAGGTACCGTCGTTTAATACTAGGAAACCGAAAGTTTTTGTATCACGAATGCTTCGTACCCAGCCACCAACGCTTACTTTTTTATCGATATAGTTTTCTTTATTGCGAAATAAATCGCGTACCTGTATAAGTTCCATTCAAAAATTCCACCATTTCTTATAATATTTAGTTCCTTTGGTATGTATTATACTCTTATAATAGTATTATCGACAAGCCCCAATTTTTTAAACCAAATAATTTAAACAAAGCTTCCTGGCTTTTTACTTTATTTCGTCTATTTACAATAATTATAGCATCTCTTAACTTGAGTTTCCACAAATTGCAGTTAAAAGACAGGTAAATCATACCAAAGTGCCAATCTGCCGTTTTTGAAAATGTGTAAAAGTGGAAGTACATGAATTAGATGCACTTTAATAAGCCCCGCCTAAAACCGGACTTTGGGAGAAATATTATTTTATCTATCTAAGCGACTAGCTTAAAGCAAAGTTGACGGTATGCAGGACGTTTTGTCCTGAACCAAAGCCTGACGCCTTCTTTTGCAGACGAAAGTATGCCAGAGATGCCTTTTGCTAACCGGTAATAGCAGAATTGAACTTTCTCCTTTACAGGAGCTGCTGTCTGTATGATTGAAACCTTTAGGGCATTTGTTTCTGCTTTCATTGAAACCAGAGCAAGAAATGCCATACACAAGGTAATATAGAAATTGAGAGCATTGATTACTTTCAGTTTCCGAACACGGAAGTTTTCAAACTGGAAAACCTGTTTCTTACAACGAAAATATTCCTCAATTCGCCAGCGGGAGAAATAAAGTCTTGCAATCCGGATTACATCGTCCCGGGACTTTAATTCCTTGTTTGTTGCGAGCATCATCGGATGCTCTGTGATGCCATAGACAAGAACCAGATAAATGTCTTTTCTGGATGCAGTGACCTGGACCTTCACATGGGATAGATAAGCCTCTCGTTTTTTACCCTTATAGAACACAGGTGTTGTGATTTTGCCTTTTCGGCGGTTTCGCAGTTCAGTTGCAGCTACCCATTTATTGTGAAAAAGGAGCTTTCTTTTAGCTGTAAGCCGGATCACATAATCCTGCTCTAATTCATCAAGCTTAAGAAATATCTTATTATCATCATAGCCACGATCCATAACAAAAGTAGCTTTGCTAAACATGGCTTTACCAAGTTCCATAGCATCGAAGGTTATGTTGTTGACAGATGTAAAGGTCTTTTCTTTTGAAGAATGTATTTTGGAATAAATACTGACCGGATGATTGCTTTTTGTCATGACACAAGCTTCAGTTACATGATATCCTTTCTCATAGACATTTTTTGTGTTGGTGCTTTTGGAGCCATCCCGAACAAGTCCCAGTGCTTCGAACTTGTATCCGTCGGGCTTGATGATATCACTATCATCGATATGAATAACTGGCTCATCAGGAACCCATTTTCGTATTGTATGAAGATACCCGGAAAGAGCTGCTTTTGGTGTT
>JAQXNU010000224.1 GCA_029098165.1 Clostridiales bacterium | reverse complement strand
TATGATAGTAAAGAGATTAATAGACTTTATCTAAAAGCAAATACAATTACGGTGATCGTATCACTTTTAATTTGTATCCCTGTGGAGATTCTATGTTTTAAATTGATTCTTGTATACCTTGCTAGCATGATCGAAGGATACCTTCCATTCTATTTACCAATTTGGGTATATATTGCAATTATCGTCATTGGTATTGTTGCTTACTTCGCTGTAAATGCTTTACATATTAGAAAAGTTAATAAGATTCCGATGAGTGAGGCATTGAAAAACAGAGAATAGGGGATGAGGTTGCTGCCACCTGATTCAGCCTAATTTGCTTTTTTGGGGTGTTACCCCTACAATCAAAATTTGTGGCAGATATTTCTTGAAATTTCATACCTTATGGTTTAAGCTAGTATTGTGAATTCTGCTATCTAAATATCATGGAAAGGGAGTGAATGCTCATGCAGTTTGTTCGAGATAACTACTCGGTGCAGTTTTAAAAACTGATAACAGGTTGCATCGAGGTTAAGTTATGTTATCAGGTAACTGCACTGATTCGCAATTTTAATAATACGAAAAGGAGTAGTTATAAGATGAATAAAAAAGAATTATTAGCACAATGGTTACATGAGGAAGAAATCGCACATATTCACGGGTGGGATTTTTCCCATATTAATGATAAATATGAAGAAGAAAATGATTTACCATGGGATTACCAAACGACAATTGAACGATATTTGTTGCCTGAGATGAAATTGCTTGATATTGATACGGGTGGAGCAGAGTTTTTACTTTCTTTGAATCACCCTTATCAAAATCTTGCTGCAACAGAGAATTATCCTCCAAATGTGGAGCTTTGCAAAGAAAAATTGATTCCACTCGGAGTTGATTTTAAGAAAGCAGATGGAAGAGTTCAACTTCCATTTGAGGATGAAACGTTTGATATTGTAATCAATCGACATGGAGATTTTAACCCAAAAGAAATATATCGAATCTTAAAACCAAATGGCATCTTTATTACAGAACAGGTTGGTGCAGAGAATGATCGAGAACTTGTTGAATTGTTATTGAATCAGATGCCCCCACTTCCATTTCCTACCCAATACTTAGGGAAGGTGCGAAAATCATTTGAACAGATTGGATTTACTACGTTAGAAGCGAAAGAAGCATTTCGTCCAATCAAATTCTATGAAGTAGGTGCACTCGTTTGGTTTGCCCACATTATTGAGTGGGAATTCCCAGGTTTTAATGTGAAGGAATGTTTGGAAAACCTTTATCGTGCCCAAGAGATTTTAGAACAAAAGGGTGTAATTGAAGGAAGAATACATAGATTTTTACTGGTGGTGAAAAAATGATTAAGAATGTTGCTATTGTAAGCCTATCCTCTGGAGTCATTGGAGAAGATACGTATCGACTTTGGCCTTATCTATTCGAAAATGATGAATTAGAACATGCCATCAATCAAAAAATCTTTTTAGGTTTTTCGGATACGACAATAAATCATTTGATGTTACATAAGCTTGGATTACATTCTTTTTATGGACAATCATTTCTTCCAGATCTATGTGAACTCGAGAAAGAAATTCTGCCATATACAAAATCGTATTTTTCAGAACTGATTTCAAATGGTACGATTTCAGAGATTCGGACAAGTGAGGTTTGGTATGAAGAACGAACAGACTTTAGTGTTGCAGCAGTTGGAACATCAAGAATTCAACATGAAAACCATGGTTTTGAACTGTTACAGGGAAACGGAAAATTCTCTGGAAAAATACTAGGCGGATGCCTTGAAAGTATCTATGATATTTTTGATAACAGTCGCTATGAGGATACCGTTTCACTTTGTGAGAAATATGGCCTTTTTCCTAGTTTAGAGGACTGGAAAGGGAAAATACTCTTATTGGAAACATCCGAAGAACAGCCAAAACCAGATGATTATAGAAAAATGTTAGAGAAGTTAAAAGGGACGGGGATTTTCGATGTTGTAAGTGGCGTGATTTGCGGAAAGCCGATGGATGAGAAGTACTTTGAACAATATAAAGAAATCATAGTTGATGTAGTGAATCAGCCTACGCTTCCAATCGTTGTCAATATCAATGTTGGACACGCTACGCCTCGTTGTATCATTCCGTTTGGTGTAAATGCATGTGTTGATGTAGAACAACAAGTCATTAAGTTCAATGATAAATAACGTGAATAGGGGGAGGTATCCTATTGGAGATAAAGGATTTAAAATTTACCGGAAGCTGGAGATCATATCAGAAAAGGGTATTAGACCATGAAGAGCAGTATTTAGCAGATGGAAAAATTCATATTGTGGCAGCACCTGGATCTGGAAAAACAACTCTAGGAATTGAACTGATGATTCGGCTAGGTAAACCTGCACTGATACTGGCACCATCAATAACAATCCGAGAACAATGGAAGGAACGAATACTAGAAGCTTTTGTTCCGGAAAACGAAAAAAAGAATGCTGAAAAAATTATTTCTCAGAATCTGAAAGAACCAGCATTGATTACAATTGCCACTTATCAGGCTCTTCATAGTGCGATGACAAGAAATCGTGAAGAGATGAGCGAAGCCTCGGAAGACAAGGAAATCGACTCTGAACCAGTGAGCACATCTAGCGAGCAGGTAGATTTTTCTGGCTATAATCTGGTTGAAAATCTGAAAAAGACGGGAGTTTCTGTGCTCTGTCTGGATGAATGCCATCATTTACGTAGCGAATGGTGGAAGGCGTTAGAAGATTTTAAAACTCAGATGGAGTGCTTGAAAGTTGTTGCATTAACAGCTACGCCTCCGTATGACAGTACACCAGCGGAATGGAAGCGGTACGAGGATATGTGTGGTGTGATTGATGAAGAGATTACAATTCCGGAACTAGTAAAAGAAGGGTCACTTTGTCCACATCAGGATTATGTTTATTTTAATTATCCGACGAAAGAGGAAATGAAGATTGTCTCCGATTTTAAAACGAAGAGTAGTAAGATGTTGGATAGCCTTATGGAGGATAAAGTTCTAAATGAGGCAATTCGAAATCATAAAGTATTTACCGGAGAAAAAAGTGGAGAAGAGATGCTGGAAGAACCAGCTTATTTATCTGCTCTATTGATTTATTCGGAATCAAAGAACATACCGATATCATCAAAATATCAGAGGCTTTTGGGTGTTGAAAAACTCCCAGTGATGAGTGTAAAGTGGATGGAGATATTATTACAAAAGCTCCTGTATGATGCAAAAGATGATTTCTTTTGTGAAGAATCCTACCGGGAGACGCTGACTAATGAATTAAAAAGACAGGGATTGATTGAAAAGCGAAAGGTGATTCTTACTACTAGTACAGCGATTGAAAAGATGTTAATAAGTTCGGAGGGAAAGATTGATAGTATAATTTCGATCGCAGAACACGAGTATCAGTCAATGAAGCAAGATCTTAGAATGCTAATTTTAACAGATTATATTCGCAAAGAGTCTGAAAAGAATTTAGGTGATGTTACAGAAATTGCGCATAAGATGGGTGTTTTACCTTTTTTTGAGATGATAAGGCGACATTTTAATGAGAATCTAAAAGAGAGAAGTAAGGATTATGTTTGTCCAAGACTTGGCGTTTTGTGTGGTTCTATTGTAATCATTCCAGCAACATCAAAAGAAATGCTGATTCGGATTGCAGAAGAAGACAGAAGCGGATGTGCAGAACGTATGCAATTTGCAAAGGTAGGTCAACTTTCTGAAACTGACTATCTAAAGGTAGTTGCTACAGGAAATGAGCATTTTCTTACAAGGATTGTTACCGAATTATTTGCGCAGGGACAAATTCAAATCATGATAGGAACTAAGTCACTGTTAGGCGAAGGATGGGATTCCCCATGTATTAATTCTCTGATTTTAGCAAGTTTTGTAGGATCTTATATGCTTAGCAATCAAATGAGGGGACGTGCAATCCGTGTGATGAAGACGAACCCGAATAAGACGAGCAATATCTGGCACCTTGTTTGTATTAAACCGCCTAAACTTATGAAACAGGAACAAAAAGAAGGCAATTACTATGTATCTGACAGCGAAGATATGGAACTTTTGAATCGAAGAATGGAGCATTTTATGGGACTTCATTATGATGAAGACACAGTCGTAAATGGTATCTCCAGATTTACCAGTATTCATACACCTTTTACGGAGAGCAATGTAAAGAAAACAAACGAAGAAATGCTGATGCGATCCGATCAAAGAGAAGAACTGATAGCTCGTTGGGAGCGTGCGTTAGCTGTGAGTGAGCATATAGAAGTAACAGAAGAGACCGAGGTGCCAGACCGCCTTGTAACCATGGCAGTTTTTTATGATGCGATTCGGGATATCGTAATTAGCGCTGTACTCGGTTGTCTCGCATATTCATCGAACATTTCCTCATTTTTCATTCTTATTGCTCTTCTGTTCGCTGTTTCAAGATTTCCTAAATTAATTATATTGGGATCACCAATGAAGCGATTAAATGCGATAGGAAAAGGAATCGTAAAGGCCATGCAGTCAGAAGGATATCTTAAGGAAAATGCGTATCACATAGATGTGGATCATACCAATGGTATATTCCATTGTATCTATATGAGAGGCGGAACTGGTTGGGAAAAGAGTCAATTTACTACTAATATCTGCGAATTTTTTGGTAGTGTGGATAATCAGCGGTATCTTTTAGTGAAAAAGGGAAGACATAGGGGAAAATACGGATTTTATTGTGTTCCAGAGGCATTTGCGAATAATAAAGAAAAAGCGGAAAACTTTGCGGCATGTATGAAACCATATATCGGCGGAGGGTATGACCTCGTGTATACTCGAAGTGAAAACGGAAGGCGTCTTTTACTAGAAGGTCGTGCTCATGCATATGCCAATAAACAAGAACGTTGTATCACTAAGAAGAAGGTAAAAAGTGCATTGGAATAATTAGTGAAATACGAATGAAAATAGGAGAAGATGAAATGAGTGTACGTTTATCTAATAGAAGAGCTGTAAGAGGAATCGTTATTTTGTTAAGTTTTTGCTTATGGTTTTCTCTAATATCCATACAAAAAGTGGATGCAGCTACCAACAATTTGAGTTCAGAAACGAAAGAGAAGCTCAATGCTTATCTTAAAGAAGTAAAGAAATATTATCATATTCCAGGGATGGCTGTTACGGTAGTCAATTACAAGGAAGAATTATTTGCAGAAACATATGGTGATTGTACAAGTGGAGATCAGATGTTTTTTATTGGGTCGGAAAGTAAGTCATTTACGGCACTTTGCATAATGCAACTATATGAAAAGGGTATGCTTGATTTGGAAGATGAGATCAGTAAGTATTTACCTGATGTTTCGCTTGAAAAACCTGTTACAGTAAAACAGTTACTAAATCAAAATAGTGGACTTGGTACATATCAAAATTATCAGACAATGAAGGTTTTAAAACACTACAATGAGTATCAGTATGCCAATATTAATTATGATTTGTTAGGGAAAATAGTAGAAGCAGTTAGTGGACAATCCTATGCTGAATATGTAAAAGAACATATATTGAATCCGATTGAAATGCATCACAGTACTGCTGATTTAGAGGTTGCAAAAAATAGTGAGATGGTTCCAGGTTATCGCAACTACTTTGGTATACCAATCGCTTCAAAATCCGTTTATCCAACCGAAAAGTCATGGTTTCATGTTCCGGCTGGTTATATTGCTTCTTCACCCAAAGACATGGGGTGCTATTTACAGATGTATTTGAATGGTGGAAAAACTTCGGATGGTAAGCAAATCCTATCAAAAGAAAATATAAAGAAAATGTTTTATGATAGTATTTTGCAGAATACGGGGCATAAGACCCGTTACGGCATGGGATGGATGGGCGAAAATGGTAATTTTCGTCATGGTGGACGGGTAGAAAACTATTCTACGTTTATGATGTTGGATCTAGGTAAAAATATTGGAGTTTCTATCATGTACAATATCGATGATCAATTATGTGTCAATAGTCCCTTGACCTATGAAGTACCGATCAATGTTTTCAATATTATTAGTGGTTACGAATACGACAATGTATCTCATAGTGATTATCTGTTCAAGCATCTAGGGATTGATTTGATTTATCTTTTAATCATTATCATTAGTACAATATTACTTTTTCTCTCAATCAAATGGAAAAAAGCAAATCATAAATCCTTGTTACAATGGATTTTTATCGTTGTTGGTCATATAGCGTTACCTACGTTTCTACTGTTATTGCCTAGACTATTCTTTGCTACACCATTATGGGTTGTAAGATCATATTTCAGTGATTTCTGGTGGATTATCGTAATCAGTGCGACATTTTTATTTGTAGCCGGTATAATTAGAATATATAAGCTTGTTCGCAGTAGAAAAGTGTAGTTATGCAAAATTAACCGGACAAAACTGAGCAGTTTGGAATGGGTAATGAACACAAAAAGGAGAGTAGTTGATTTGATTGGAATCTATGATTGTTTTGGTTACGGATTAGGTTATGATGTATCCTTTGAGAAAAGGTATCAACTAATAAAAAATGCTGGCTTTGATTGTGTCATGCTTTGGTGGAGCGATAAGTTTGGTAGAGGCATGGGATATCAGAAGGATGTTCAATATGCAACAGATGCAGGTTTACTCATAGAGAATATGCATACACCTGTTCATGAACAAAACTGTCTGTCTTTCGACAATTTAGATGGAGATTCTGTGTTCCAAACTTATTTACAATGTGTTAGTGATTGTTATGAATATGAAATTCCTACAATGGTAATTCATCTACCAGATGATAAGTATCCAATCAACAAGATCGGAATGGAAAGACTGGATCGGATAATTACCGAAGCGGAGAATCATAGCATTAAAATAGCTTTTGAGAATCTAAACAATATTAAGAACTTGGCTTTTGTATTAGGTTCATTTCCCTCAAAAAATGTTGGATACTGTTATGATAGCTGCCATCACATAAATTATGCACCTAATATCGATTTGCTAGCACGATATGGTGATCGATTAATGGCACTACATTTACAGGATAATGGCGGAACGCATAATCAACATCAATTACCATTTGACGGGAACATTGATTGGTCCGTGGTTATGAAAAAGATATCTCTTACTGGATACAAAGGTGCAACAGCATTGGAACCGATGAATTGGGACTATGAACGTCTTTCCATTCAGCAGTTCTTGGATTTAGCTTATGAAAAAGCAAAAAGAATTGATCGTATGCGAACAGAGTAACTTGAAAAATTTGCATAGTAAAATAGCCGTATTTAGGAGGATTATCTATGACAAATGACAATACAACCCCAATAACTGCTAAGGAATATGACAAAAAGATAAATGCTACGATACCTTATTTACAGGAGTTTTATACTCAAACGATGGATGTGATTGAACAATGTGGATTTTCAAAATTTACATGGATGGATTTAGGATGTGGAACTGGCACTCTAGAAGAACTGGCACTACAGAGATTTAAGGATGTTACATTTACTTTAGTCGATCCATCAGAAAAAATGTTAGAACAGGCAAAAGCAAAACTGAAAAATCCACATATTACCTATCAGTGTGCTACTTCTTGTGATATTACTTACTTGGATTCCTTTCATGTCATCACTGCAATTCAATCCCATCATTATATGAAAGAAAATGAGAGAGAAATTGCAACCCAAAACATTTATCGTGCTTTAAAAAGCGGCGGAGTTTATATTACCTTTGAAAATGTAATACCCGAGGATGATAGTATTAAGGCGATGGAATTACTGCGGTGGGGAAGGTATCAGCAAAGTCATGGTAAAACTGCCGAAGAGGTAAGGTTACATAATGCAAGATGTGGTGTGAATTATTTTCCTATTACCGTGCAACAACATACTGATTTGTTAAAAAATACAGGTTTTCATAGGGTTCATGTATTTTGGTACAGTTACATGCAGATGGGCATCTATGGAATGAAATTGTGAATGCTGAAAGATAGAAACACGAAACCTGCAGAAGAGTTTCGTTACAGATACGTCAATTAATAAAGAGAAAGTTAACATAGCAAAATAAAAAGTTGATTGTTAGAACAGAGATGAAAATTTAGAAAAAAAGTCGGGAAAAACCTCTCGGAAAAGTTATAATGAATATGTAATCTCGAGAATTACAAAAAGAGGGAGTCAGTTATGAATTATTACGAGAGAATTCATAAGTCAATTGATTTTATAGAAGAGCATCTTTGTGAAGAGATTCCTCTGCAAATGTGCGCGGATGAAGCATATATGAGTTTATCTGGTTACTATCGAATGTTTCTATCGATCAGCGGTTATACCGTAAAGGAGTATATTCGTTTACGTCGATTAACTTGTGCCCTGGAGGAGCTGTGTACGAATCCTCATCAGACTGTTCTTGATACGGCAATCAAATATGATTATAATTCAGCAGATGGATTTACGCGTTCCTTTAAAAATCAATTCGGTATTCTTCCGTCTCAGGTAAAAAATAACAACTCTCAGCATAAAATAGTAAAATTTGAGAGGTTAGATCTTATGGAAAAGTTATTAGAGAATGAAGACAAAGAACTTTTTGACAGATACCCCGACATTAAAGTGATTCGTAACCTAGAAGATATGAAAGTTGCTTGCTTTACATACTATGGGGAAGAACCAGAGAATCACGCTTTTATGGAAATAAAACAATGGTTTATAAAGAATGAGATCGACTTATATGATTCCGCTTACCGTTTGTTTGGCTACAATCATCCAGATCCTGAGGAAGGTGCAACGATTTATGGATATGAATTTTGCATCATCATTCCTGAGAAATTATATGACAAACTTGAGGATGTTCCTGTTAACATGGTGAATCAGACATACCCTAAAGTTTACAGAAAAGTTCTTCGTGGTGGTAAATACGCTGTTATGTCTGTAAAACGTGGAAAAGATGGTGATATTGGAAACAATATTATAGCTGCCTGGAAACGATTTATGAAATGGATGGATGAAAGCAAGTACATTTGGGGCCGTAATTAATATCTTGAGGAGCATCTTGGCTTCTCTGAAGATGATGATCATATTGGCGGAGTGGATCTTTATTTTTCGGTTGATCTCGCACCGAATAATCTTTCTTCTCAGATTACGGAAGAAGTGATGCCAACCTCAAAGGTTGTTGTATTCCGAGAAGAAGGTACGCAAAATTTTGATGAGATTTGTGGACGTTGTTGGAATAGGGCAATGTCATGGGCAAAACAATCAGGCCTTGAACAGTAAAGAATGTAAAATTTATCAGTATAGTCAAGGATTTGAACAACGGGAAGTACTATTTAGTGTAATCATGATTACAGTTCCAGATAATTTTCAATTGTCAGAGGAAGATGAGGCGAATTGTTTACTTACTGAGTGGAATGGAGGTCCCTATGCAGTAGCTCCTGCTACTTTGGAAAGTGAAGGGCAGACTTGGGTTTTCCTGGAAAAATGGAGAAAAAAGAATAAAAAGGAACTCTTAAAAAATCAATGGGTAGAAGAATGTGAGCACATTGGATGGGAACTAACTGGTAATATCAAATGCTGGTACTCTGTGAAATAGATGTTGCCATTTTAGAGAACATAGTGGAGGTTTTGCTCCAAGAGTTTTGGATTTCGGTCATGGTTTCGGAGAATATTTATTTGCAGCTGCAAATGCTTTTCCAGAAGGTGAAATCATCGGAGTGGATCGAAATCCTGTATGTAATAAAGAGGTCTCACAAAAGATATCCGATCGAAATATAACCAATATTACGCTAATCGAGAAAGAAATGTACAATTTATCAGAATTTAAGGATGATTCCTTTGATTTAGTAATTCTATATGATATTATGCACGGTGGAGATGGTAAATTAAAATACATGTTATTGGAAGAATCAAAGAGAGTTTTGAAACCAAATGGTTGCTTAACCATCTTACCAGTTCATCTAAGTAACTGGCGAGATAGAGAAGGGAAAACGAAAACTTATACTTCCAAAATGATTATTACAGAACTTTCTGAATATGGTTTTGAATTTGTTGGAACTTGCAAAACAAAAGGAGTTCATTGGGAAAAGTGTCATACCTTGTATTATATACAAAAGAAGATTATTACAATGGATGTGTTAGAAAGAGTAGATGTAATGAATTTTAAAAAAGGATCCATTGTATAAAATAAAATTACTGAAGAGAGTCATATTGGTTTGAGAGGCTTTGTCGAACTAAGTTACGGATGGTTGCGTAAATAGTGCGGGTTCACATAGTGATTTTTCTAATTATTAAGTGAACCCGCATTATTTAGGTTTGCTTCATATCAGTAAAAAAAGTAAATATAAGGTTATTCTTGCATATTTGATTTAATTAGTTTTGGTAGATATGCATGGTTACACGGGTAAATTAGAGAGTATCAGGATAATTACTTGTAAATTAGGCCTAATCTGTTCCACGTGCTCTTCTTCAACATAAACGAGAAATTCAAAATTCTTTTCTATGGAATGATGATGATAGAAATCGGAATCATATTTGGAAGTAGTATCTTCTTAGGAACGATAATTACAATTTTCATTATATTCTTTATGGGTAACACCGTATTAGATGGTTTAGGACTTGTATACCAATACTTGTATCCTGAACATTTACTTAGAATCATTGCAGCATTTATGGCGCTTGTAGGCTTTTTGCAACTACCGATCATATTTACAATCAATAATATAAAAACAATCGATTTAATTGAAGAATAGGGGGGCGACAATGTTGAAATAAAGAATGTTAGCATGATATACGATATGAATTCCGATGATAAGATGTATGCGCTCAATGGGTTTGATTTAACATTACCAGACACAGGTTTAATCGGAATCGTTGGTCCTTCCGGAAGCGATAAAAGTACTTTAATGTAAGTGATGTCGATGTTAAAAGCTCCCACAGAGGGACGTATTTCTTATAATGAAAAAGAGATTACAACACTAAATAGTAAGGAAAGAGAACAGATCAGAAGAAATGAATTTGGGTTTGTATTTCAAAAGCATTATTTGGTACCTTATATGAGTGCTTTGGACAATGTCATTGTGGCGGCGATCGGCGATAAACGTGAGACGGTAGAGAATGCAAAAAGGTATCTAAAGGAACTTGGATTAAATGAAAGAGAATTAAACCATTTTCAGCATTTTATTATATGAAAGAAAATAAGGGGAAATCAATTCTTTGTATATTTATGATGTTTCTTGCAACGCCTATGTTTATCGTTGGTAACTATATTCATTCCGAACTTTAAACTTTTAAAAAAGAAATTCCACGACTTTATCCTGATTACTCTTATTGCTGTTTTTTACAGCTCCTTTTTCTATTGATTCTTTTTACCCGAACTAAATAAGTAATATTATTGTTAGTGAATCGAAGGAATAAACTGTGATGAAAGGATTGTTAAAAAAGGTATTTCATGTAAGATTAAATTAGCAGCTTATAAAAGAGATGTTAATGTAAAGTAAAGGGAGAAGAAAATGAAGAAAATGAATCGATACATAATAAAATCAATATTAGGTTTATTTTTTATCGTCTCAGGAATTGGGTTTGTTAGTACGAATACTTTTCATGAAACTAATATCACTGCCATTCATTATGCTCAAAGTGGAGGTTTTTATGAAAAAATTGATAGGTTTACTGTTTTTGAGGATCATGGAGTCAACTATTATACCGATATGAAGGAGGTATATACAATATCTAAGAGGGATTTCAATAAATTCGTTGCTAAAGTACAGAGTCTACATCTTGAAGTAATTAATGGATATAATGAAAGTAACGAAACGATGTTTAGAAGAAAAACTTACCTATCTTGGACTTAATATCAGAGAACAAAATGATTTCATTACATATTGGCTTCCCACTTTAGTAAAGAATGAATACAACATCATCAAGTTTTGCCTAAGAAGAGTATACCAATCAGTATCCAATCCATATTTTTCCACGACCTGATTCTATGTTACGAGTATTTATGGTGTTTCAAAAGGCAGATGGTAATGAAATGATTAAAGAACAGTTTTTACAACCATGGGATCGTACTGGATTCGCGGTTGTTGAATGGGGCGGGACTAACATTAAGGAATAATAGATAAAACCTTCTCACAAAACTCTCAGATACACCTCATAATTTTGAATATCCTTTTCATTTTACATGAATATGCTATAATATGTATTAAATGGACGTTACTTGCGGCAAAAGAACCGTCCCTGCGGACAAAGGAGGAAAGAAGCATGAAGAGAAGAAAAATTGCTATTGTAGTATTACTAGCGTTAGCACTTTCGGTTAAAGAGGTGCCGGGATTTGCATATGCAGAGTCGGTAAGAATCCAAGAAAACATGCCGATGGGAAAACTTAGTTTCGGTCAAAAGAGTGTACATACAGGAGAAAAGTTTAAGCTAAAATTGACGGGAGCACATGCAACAGAGTGGGTATCCAATCATCCTGAAGTAGCAACTGTATCAAATACAGGTGAAGTGGTGGCAAAAAGAGATGGATATGCCAATATTGTTGCAAAAGTATCCGAAGATGAAGTATATGTATGTAAGCTTGTTGTTAAGGCTCCAGAATTAAGCAAGAAACAGTCATTTATGTACAAGGGAGCTACTCAAACAATTAAGCTTTACGGAGCTAAAGTCAAGAGCTGGAAATCATCCAAGACATCCGTTGCGACCGTTTCCAAAAGCGGAAAAGTGACAGCAAAGGCGAAGGGAACTGCGATATTGACTTGTACCGACACCAATGGAAAAACTTATAGCTGTAAGATTACTGTTGATAATAAGGGGAATTCATCGGAATATACAGTAGAACAGATTAAGAAAAAGCTTGGAAAATATGAGATTAATAAGATCTACGTGAAAGGGGAAAAAGCATTCTGTTACTATGCAACAAATGGTGCATTTGGAAATGATATACCCTCTACTGTAGATTTGATCTATGAATTGCGCAAAAAATATCCAAATTGTAGTACGACTGGGGATTTAAAATGTATTATGCAATCTTGTGATCCGATGAGTGCGATGTCAGCTTGTTCTTACTCCATCTACTATATGGAGGAAAAAGTAAGTAGCCATTCGGACTATGAATCCGTTTATCGGACGATAAGAACGGATGAGGGAGATTCCATCTACAATTACTTGAGTTCTGATTATCAAGGGGATGGTTTTGAAAAAGAGCCAATTGTTCAGATAAATGCTACGAATTTCCCAAGTTTGTATCGATACCTATATCCTTACGATTTAAATGGGGATGGATGGCTATCATCTGGTGAGCTATATTTCATTACAGATATAGAGATTCAAGAACCGGTAGCTGATCTTACAGGAATCGAGAAGTTGAACAACTTATGGTCACTTTCTTTGCGTAATTATACTGGAACTAAAATAAGAATACCTAAAGGTACAAAAATAGAAAACGTTCGTATATGTCCGAATACGAATAAATTAGTGGTAGATATGCCGGAAGTGAAATCGTTGGCGCTATCTACTTATTATGGAGATGCATCTGAGGATCATACTGTTTCCAAGATGGATTCTGTCAATCTGTCAAAATGTAATGCATTAGAGGAATTGCAAATTAATTTGGGTAACTGTGATGCGAAAGTAATTCTACCAAGTTCCGCCCCAAATTTGAAACGTTTGTCTGCAGATTCCATTACAAATACAACTTTGGATTTATATAAGTATTCCAATCTAGAATCCTTTGGGATTATTTACTCACATCATATTACTTCGATCGACTTAAGTAAAAATAAAAAACTAAAAGATGCATATGTTAGTAGATGCAAGAAAATGAGTAAAAGCAAAGTGAAACTTCCAAAAGGTCAAAAGATAGAATTTCGTTATTGGGATTTTTAGTAATTTTAGTTACATATGTTAAGTTATGAATTCGGAACGAAGTAGATATTTATCTATAGAGGAATAAGGAATATGAAGATTGTTTTAAAGCATTTTTCTGAGCTAATAAAGAGGTACTTTTTACTTACATTCGGAATTGTACTAATTGGATGCCTGACTGGGTGCTTACTTAAGAAGAATCATGATCCGCTTTTAGAGTCAGATTATTTAAATCATGACATTGAATACCGTAGACCAGAAGACCAAGACTGTTTGCGTGTTCTTGTTCAGATTTTAGAAGCAGTAGACCATAAGGATAATGTTGCCTTATAGGCAATGTTTTCGAAAGAAGCACTGGAAAATGTAGATGATATAGACAATAAAATAAGTCAATTTATTGAGACGTTTCCAGCATGGGAACGTAAGTATGATACTGGTTTTGGTGGTATTAGTAAACATGCGAATAGAGGAACCATCACAAGGTGTGTTAAGGGCAATTTTGAGTTTGAATCTGGTGGCAGACGCTATGTATTGTATTTGATCCTGATATCTATTATGGTTGTAATCAATACTACTTTGAGGATTGTGATAAATTTGTCTCAGATGCTTATGATATGTGGACAGCAATGAGATAAGTAACTAAGTTACTCTCTAGTAAAATACTCTACGCCATATGATACAATAATTATTTGTACTAAACATAGACTAAACAATAACAATTATCGATATTTCTCGCTGAGATAATTGTTATTGTTTGGTCTAATTTATATAAGGGAGGTTTAAGATTGGAAAATAGATCGTTTGTATTACTAATCATGATACTTTACATGATTTACTTAGTTCAAAATTTAATAGAAGATAAAAGAAAACGCATAAGCCAATTACATATATATAGAATATGTTTAATTTTAGATTGCTTTCCAATGTTAACATTAATCGTTGGTTTTATTTTACTCTTATTATATAAGATTAATTTAACTTATATTTTCATGATAACGACTGTCATATTAAATGCAATAGCCGTTGGTTTTTGTATTTTCAAAAAAAAGTAAGAAAAGAAGAAAAAGTTTTATAGTATATATAAAGCTGTAAAATAAATAATATGTTGACATGGTTGTGTCGAATTTTTCAAATTACATTCTTTTATATATATAGATAGTGTAAATAATTATGTGTTTTTGAGATATATGAGTCTGTGAAAGTGCATATTTCGCTAAAACGGACCACCTATCTCGCTTTAGCGGTATAAGTGGTTCGCTTCAACGGTGCGTTTGTGTCAGCCGTTTACGGCTGCTTGTTTATAGGTTCTATATTTCTCATGTTTTTACCGTTCATTTCTATACGGTAGGCTTCACTCAAAAGGCGTGCCAGACATGCTTCTGCATATGTGTGTTCTTGGAACATGTCATACCAGGAGACTACCGGTAACTGAGAAACTACAAGAATAGATTTATGAGGATCTCTGCTATCAAGTATCTCAAATAGATTACGACATTTATTGATATCAAGATTCATGAGTCCAAAGTCATCAGGTAAATCAATATGTAGCAAATGGACCAAAATATCAATTGCCTTTAAAAGTTGGTGGAGGCTCTATTAAACCAAGTTTTTGTGTTACTAAGGATTTGCAATATGATGTATGGTACTATAATATGTTGAATGGAATAATAGCCTATCACTTTAAAAAACATCAACCACTGCCGGATACTAATGCAGTAGCTGCAAAGAGAAAAGAAAAATTGCAAGCGGTAGCGCGGAGAGATTGAGATAGCCTAGTGGAGCTATACGTCAAGTGCGGAGGGTTTTAGTAGAACAAGTATTGGTCTGCGTTCGTAGTCTTGTCGTATAGCGGAACGGAAAGTGATTACTAGTTACTTTTCATAGCCACAAGAATTATATAAAGCGTGCACTTTATCCGAAAACGGTGATTGACAAGAAAAAAACCAAGAGTGATTATTATTTCTAATAATCACTCAATATCTATTGTTAGTAGCCGAACGTATAGCGGTTACAGTTTGATACGTACTGAACGTATTAGAAAGCTCGTAAATGTCCTTACGGGCTTTTATTATGCTTAGGATAAAGAAAAATACCTAGAATTGACAAAAACAGAAATTTGGGCAAAATAGGAGAGGCGGTTGGCGCATTTCAATGCGCCCCGCCCAACTATTGCCTCGCGCATAGAAAATGTAAACTATGTAGTCAAGGGCTTGTGCCATAAGATTTATTTCGCGGGGAATGGAGTCGGATTAGAAAAGCGAAAAAAATCTTGCTTATGGCATGCTTGCACCCTTGATGGAACACAACCCCAAACACTGGAAATTAGGGGTTTTTATGGTTTTTAAAATACCCCCTTGCCACGTGGCGAACGATGGGTTTGGGCGATAGCCCAAGAATTTAAGAATTTAGTTCTAAAAACTGCCGACTTAGAAAACGGATTCACCCCTAGACTCATAGGGGTGAAGAATATGTAAATTTACAATAAGGAGAAAATATGTATTATAATCCTATAAAACATGAGGACTACATATATTCCGTTGATATGGTACGATACAAGATAGAATCTAGATGCAAAGACCAAAAACAGACCAATAACCCCCAAACAGGAGTTCTATCAGTTATTGCGCTAAACTCAGGTTTATCGCAATAATGGTAGTGCAAAAATAAGAAAACCTCGTAATACTCCATTTATAAGCTTTTTTTAGTCATTGAGGGTTTTCTTTGTATTTTCCTTGGATTTATGATTAACATTTACATTTAAATAAATGTTTTCTTATTCTATTTATTCTTATTCTATTTATTCTTATGTCAATTTACTACGTATTGCTTTTATAATCTCATTTCATTTCGCTGATCATTTACTCAATAAATTCTTTACAATTTCTTATTTGATTACTTTTAATTTCTTCATTTAACACATTACGATTCTTTTAGTTTCTCCACAAATCGTTTATTTTTCGCTTGAAGGTCCAATTTCTCTATATTACGACTAAAATATTTGATTCTAGGATTCATATAACTTGTCAATCAGTTTGATTTTCTGATTCGGTAGGATTCCTACATTTATGGCCTCTGATTTATTGTGACAAATTATATTAAAAAACGTCTATGAATAATTTGAAAAAACATTTCCTAGACTACAACTTACTATATATTCTTTATGTCCTTTGTAATATTCTCATTTCAAGATCCTATTATAAAGATTCCTAATTTTAAGCGCAAAATTTTCCCTTTTACTTTGTTAAATTATTAACATTTTATTCAAAAGAATTACATAGAGATCAAATTCTTATTTTTACATGTTTCTGAATACTGATAACCCCAAGCTTATTGGTTTGATAAATTCTTTGTATTATACAAATCAGTCACTTCTTACTATAATGATTCCAGTCGTTCGAGCACATCATATGCTAACAAAATACTTTCTTTGTATGTGTATCGATAACCCAATGCTTGAATATACAAGAAATAAAGCACAGTGCACAAACTTTATTCTTAACCCAAATTATTAAAGGAGAAACGAATGAATCAAGTAAATAAGCAAGAAAATGCTCAAAAACATATTTTATGGACATTATTTAAAGAAACATTCTTACTTAGCGCATTTACCTTTGGTGGTGGATTTGTCATTGTGTCATTAATGAAAAAGAAATTTGTTGAAGATTTAAAATGGATCGAAGAAGAAGAAATGCTGGATATCACAGCAATCGCTCAGTCTTCCCCAGGCCCGATTCCAATCAATGCTTCGGTAATCTTAGGATATCGGATGAAGGGGATTCTCGGAGCTTTAGTCGCTGTCCTTGGTACTTCTCTTCCACCAATGATCATTATCTCATTGATCTCATTCTTTTATAAGCAGTTTCGTGAAAATAAAATCATTGCAACTGCACTTCAGGTAATGCGTGCTGGTGTTGCCGCAGTAATCTTTGATGTAGTAATCAATCTTGCGAAAAACGTTTGTAAAACAAGACGTTTTCTATATATTGCACTTATGGTCGTAGCCTTTGTCGCAACTTATATCTTTAATATAAGTGCTATGGTCGTTATCTTATCCTGCATCGGGATTGGTTTAATGGATGTTATGATGCACATCAGAAAGAAAGGAGAAACCGCATGATCTTAACATTATTTATAAGCTTTTTAAAAGTAGGGTTATTTAGCGTTGGTGGTGGTTATGCCGCGATTCCATTAATTCAGAATCAGATCGTTGAACTCCTTGGACTTATGACCATGGCAGAATTTACAGATTTAATTACGATTGCTGAGATGACTCCTGGTCCAATCTCTATAAACTCTTCAACTTTTGTTGGCATGCGACTTAATGGTATTCCTGGTGTATTAATTTGTACGTTGGGTGTTGTACTTCCAGCATTTATCATTTGCCTTACGTTAGCATTTTTCTACTATAAATACCGTAATTTTAGCGGTGTTCAAACAGTACTATCTGCTTTACGACCAGCCGTTGTCGCATTAATCGCCGGTGCTGGCCTTAATATCTTATTACTTGGATTATTTAATGCAGATAAGACCTCCATTAACTTTGGTGATTTCCGAATCATTGAATTTGGTTTATTTGCAGGAGCCTTATTCCTTCTCCGCAAATACAAACTCAATGCAATTACCGTTATCTTTGGTACAGGTGTGATTGGAACTATCCTATACGCAATTTTTTAATCATTATTGACTTCGATCAATGGATCGAAGTCACAAAATTATTTATCTATGACATCACCTCAAACAACTGTTGTAACGGTTTTGATAAGAATTTATCCTTATGATAAATAGCGTGAATCACTCGTTTCATGCGAAGGTCCTTCACGGCCAATATTTTTACATCTCCACAAGCAAGTTCTTGTTGAATTAAGAGAACTGATATGATTGCAATCCCCCTACCCGCAATCACCGCTTGAATAATCGACTCACTGTTGGTACAGCTCCACGTCTTTTTCACATGAATATTAAGTTCCAAAAGATGCTGTTCCAACTGATTTCGATTTACACTTCCTTCCTCTCTGGAAATGAGTGATTCCCCATTCAATTGTTCGATGTTGATTTGGTCTACGTGATATAATGGATGAGTTTTCCCCACAATAAAAACGAGCTCATCCTCTCCTACAGGAGATTGAATCAAATCAGAACTCTCAACGTTTCCTTCTACAATTCCGATGTCTAATTGACTATTACATATCATTTCTTCAATCACTTGTGTATTATTTACAACGACTTTCACATCCAATTTCCCGAATCTATCTTCATACTTTGATAAAATATCATGCAAAATTGTGGTTCCTACTGTCACACTGGCTCCGATTCTTAGACGATGGGTTCTACTTTTTTGTTTCATCATAAGTTCGGTCGATTCAAAGATATCAACAGCCTGCCTTGCATATGGCAACAACATCTCTCCCATGTCGGTCAAGTACAAACGTTGTGAAATGCGTTCGAACAGTTTTACCTGATAATGTGCTTCCAGTTCTGCAATTGCCTGGGATACGGCTGGCTGAGATATAAATAGTACCTCTGCTGCCTTTCGTACTCGTTTTTGGTCTACTACAGTGATAAATATCTTAAAATGTCGTAAGGTCATGTGATTCCTCCCATAATATACTTTTATACCATTTTTGCCACTTAATCCTGAAAGAATACGGCATTCTTTTTTCATTGAACCAGTTATGGTGTTAAAAAAATGTTAAATTTTAATATTTAATAGAAAACTATATCTAAAAATGTGGTAAAATAGAATTATTGAATCATGTGATCTGATTATATTAACGATACCCTATTGGAGGTTACAATAGTGACTCATAAGCAAACCGATCAACATCATAGCCTTTTTGTTATGATATCGTCAGCAATTATATCGACCATTTTGGCTTTTTTATTATTTCATTATGTTCCATCAAGTTCTGCAAATATAGCTTTGGTCTACATATTGGCGCTAATCCTAACTGCTCATTACACAAATGGTTATCTATATGGGATTATCTTCTCCTTATTTAGTGTAATATGCGTTAACTTCTTCTTTACGCGCCCTTATTTTGAATTAAATTTTACTTTAACTGGTTATCCAATCACATTTATCATCATGTTTTCCATTACATTACTTACGAGTACAACTACCAGTCACACTAAGATACAAGCTAAGTTATTAGCCGAACGGGAAGAAATCGTTAGTCGTGCGGAAAAAGAAAAAATGCGTGCGAATCTGCTGCGTGCTATTTCTCATGATCTTCGTACTCCTTTAACGAGTATCATCGGAGAGACAAATGCCTATTTTGAACAAGATATGTCGAATTCTCAGAAGGAAGAGGTAGTTCATAAAGTCAATGATGACGCCATTTGGCTGTTGCACATGGTAGAGAATCTTCTGCTTGTTACACGTATTCAGGAGAATGAAAAAGCTAAGGTGAATAAATCTACTGAAATTGTTGAAGAGATAGTTTCCGAGGCAATTTATCGATTCAAGCAACGACAGCCTGATGCAAAGGTAAATGTATCAATTCCAGATCATTATATTGAGTTGCCAATGGATCCGTTGTTAATTGAACAGGTCATCATTAATTTACTGGATAATGCTTATATTCATTCGAAAAGTAATAAACCAATCGATTTAAAAATCATTGATGAAAATACGTCCGTTTCCTTTCACGTCCGTGATTATGGAATAGGCATTGAACCAGAACTCCTCTCTTCTGCCTTCGATGGTTTGAGTTCTCGTAGTTCAGACGTGTCGGATGCTCATCGTGGTATGGGAATTGGGTTATCTATCTGTAAAACAATTATCGAAGCACATGACGGCA
The DNA here is from genome assembly GCA_029098165.1 of Clostridiales bacterium. Taxonomy (GTDB): domain Bacteria; phylum Bacillota; class Clostridia; order Lachnospirales; family Lachnospiraceae; genus Lachnoclostridium. The sequence continues at coordinate 28,602 of JAQXNU010000224.1, read as the reverse complement.
CAATTATTGGTAAGAATCGTGTAGCTGGAGTCGAATTTATCTTTCAACTGCCAAAGGAAGATTATTAAAAGATATATATGTAATTTAATTTAGGAGGAACGGTATGAGTAAGTATACAGTATTGATCATTGAGGATGAACAACATATCTTAGATTTAATAAATGGCATTTTAATCTCTCATGATTATAAAACGATTCAAGCGAAAACTGGGAAACAAGGAATTTCATTAATTTCTTCTATGTGTCCTGATCTGATTCTATTAGATTTAGGGTTACCAGATATGGATGGGTTATCCATTATCTCGGAAGTTCGAAAATGGACTAGTAATCCAATTATTGTAGTTACTGCTCGAACTAATGAAGAAGAAAAGGTGAACGCATTGGATCTTGGTGCCGATGATTATATAACGAAACCATTTGGTACTCAAGAATTACTTGCTCGTATCCGTACTTCCTTACGACATAGCAATAGGCTAAATACCGATTCGCAGTTATATTCCCGTCCTTATCGCTGCGATGGGTTAGTAATTGATTTTAAACGCCGTAGTGTTACGATTAATGATAAGGATGTACATCTTACGCCAATTGAATATAAAATTCTAGCTTATTTGGCTCAGAATTCCGGCCGAGTCGTAACCCATGCTTCTTTAATGACACATATTTGGGGGCCTTTCTCTGAAACGGATAATAATAAGATTCTTCGTGTGAATATGGTCAACATTCGAAGAAAAATTGAACAGAATCCAGCTGATCCGAAGTATATATTTACCGAAGTTGGAGTTGGCTATCGAATTAAGGAAGATGTAAATATGGAATAAAAATTTGATTAGAAAAATGAGGCTGCGAAAAAACAGTAAAAGAATTTAGATGAGAGGTGGGAGAAGCACACTCATCTCGTATACTGTTTTTTCACAGCCTATTTATCTATTTTTCCTTGTTATCTATTGTCCAATAGGAAGAAAGCGAAGCTAATATTTCTCGTAACTACACTTGCAACTTACGACTCCTTTATACCACACTAACTCTCAACATATTTGTTGTCCCAGACACACCAAGTGGAATTCCTGAAGTCAATACAACGAGATCACCTTTCTCGATATATCCTGTCATCGATGCTTTCATTAAAGCGTGTTCGAACAATCCCATGACATCTAGTTTCTCATCAATTAAGACGGGAACTACGCCCCAAGATAAATTAAGTTGACGGCAATAGATTTCCTCTGTTGTACAGGCGATGATCGTACAAGCTGGGCGGTATCTGGAAATCATACGTGCTGAATTTCCAGTTTTGGTGATGGTGATGATTGCTTTTGTATTTAAATCTAGTGCCGTCGTGCACGTAGCATGTGAAATAGCATCGGTTACATTTGGATTTGGATTTCGTTCCATAGAGAAGAATCTCTTTCGGTAATCGATATCTTCTTCGGTTTTTTCAGCAATACGTACCATAGCTTTTAAACTCTCAATCGGATATAGCCCTGCTGCCGTCTCTCCGGAAAGCATGATTGCACTTGTTCCATCGTAAATGGCATTGGCGACATCCGTAGCCTCGGCTCTTGTAGGACGTGGATTCTTCATCATGGAATCTAACATTTGAGTTGCAGTGATTACTTTCTTACCAGATTGATATACTTTTTTGATGATCATTTTCTGAATGGCCGGAACGTCTTCATATGGAATTTCAACTCCCATGTCACCACGGGCAATCATTATGCCATCGGATAATTGAATAATTTCGTCAATATTATGTACTCCTTCGGCATTTTCTATCTTTGCGATGATTTCTATATCTTGTCCTCCATGAGAACATAAGAAATCACGAAGCAAGGTAACGTCGTGTCCACAGCGTACAAAGGATGCTGCAATAAAGTCTACTTTCTGTTCAATCCCAAAGATTATATCGTTCTTATCTTTTTGACTTAAATATGGTAAGGAGAGATGAACTCCTGGTACGTTAACCCCTTTATGGTCAGAAATCACTCCTCCATTTAATACAGTACATTTAATTTCATCATGTTCCTTGGATTCGACCCTTAATTCAATGAGGCCGTCATCAAGCAAAACGCAATCTCCAACCTTTACGTCTTGGATTAGTTGAGGAGTCGTAATCGAAACTATCTTCTCATTCCCAATCACGTTTTTCGAGGTTAAGCAAAAGGTGGCATCTTTCTTAAGTTCAACGCTTCCACTTTCAAATGTTTTGACACGGATTTCGGGTCCTCTCGTATCCAATAAGATAGCAATCGGCTGATTCATGGACGTACGAATTGCCTTTAAGGAATCCATACGTTTCTTATGTTCTTCGTGAGTTCCATGAGAAAAATTTAATCTAGCTACACTCATTCCCTCTCTCACTAGTCCTTCTAATACACCTTTTCTATCTGTAGCTGGTCCAAGTGTACATATGATCTTTGTCTTTCTCATACAATAAATCCTCTTTTCAAGCAATAATATTTTTAATGATAAGCATCAGATTTTTACATATTCGGATTATCTTATATAAATCGATTTGAATCGATTAAAGTCCTCCACATATGGGCCTGTAATCGTTGATTTGACCTCTTGAAGATATTCATGTGTATCATAGGTAGATTCATTTACCCTGATCACACAAACGGCCAAATTGGAGCAATGATCACTTAATCGTTCTACATTAGCTACTAAGTCATTAAATACGAATCCGACTTCAATAGTACATTCACCTGTTCTTAAACGCTTAACATGAGTAGCCTTCAGATTGTCACATAAAATGTCGATAACCTGTTCTAACGGTTCTACCTTTGTCGCTGAATCCATATCATTATTGGTATATGCGATATAAGTGAAATTGATGATCTGCTCTAGTGCTGTGGTAAGGTTTTTAATTTCTCCCAGTGCTTCACTCGAAAACGATAGCCCTTTGCTGTTTAATTCTGCCGATACTTTCGCAATATTTAATGAGTGGTCACCGATTCGCTCTAAGTCGCCGATCATATGTAACATTTTTGATACTTCTTTACTATCTGATTCGGACATACTGATCCCACCAAGTTTGACAAGATAAGAACCAAGATTGTCTTCATAAAGGTCAATCCTATCCTCCATCTTTACAATCTCTTGCATCATTTCATTATCATAGTAAAAGATCATATTGATTGATGTCTTTACTGAGTTGTTAACTAATTCAAACATCTCGATCATACGGTTTTTGCATTCCGCCACTGCTACCGAAGGAGTTGCTATGATACGATCGTCCAAAAAGGTGCTTTCTTTACTGTCTTTCTCTTTTACCACTAACATTGCTAACTTCTCGAGTTGTTTTGTAAATGGTAACAAGATTAAGGTTGTTATGATGTTGAAGACCGTATGTACACCTGCTATACCAATCGGTGAGATTGCCGTATGAATGAATTCAAAATGAAAGATTGCATTTAACAGGTAGAACATGCTCAGACAAAAAAACGTTCCGATCACGTTAAATGATACATGGACAACTGCGACTCGTTTCGCATTCCGATTGACACCGATGCTGGATATTAACGAAGTGACACAGGTACCGATATTCTGTCCCATAATGATGGATATTGCCATCTCGAACGTGATATTGCCGGTTAAGGATAATGCCTGTAAGATACCAACGCTTGCTGCAGAACTTTGTATCACCCCGGTAAAAATAGCACCGATTAGGACGCCTAGAATCGGATTTTTTAAGGCTAACAAAACATTAGCGAACTCTGCCATGTCTGCTAATGGAGCAACAGCATCACTCATTAAGGTCATACCAAACATCAAAATTGAGAAGCCTACCATAATGGTGCCAATATCTTTTCTCTTTCTCTTTTTTGACATCATAATTAAGATAATACCGATCAGAGCGATAAGTGGGGAAAAACTTTCAGGTTTTAATAACTGTAGGAAGAAGTTATCTCCTTTAATTCCGGCTAGGCTTAATACCCATGCTGTAAGTGTGGTACCGACATTCGATCCCATGATAATGCCGATGGTTTGTTTTAATTCCATAATTCCTGAATTAACAAAACCTACGAGCATAACGGTCATTGCGGATGATGATTGAATCGCAATTGTTACACCTGCTCCAAATAGAAAACTTTTATAAAGATTAGTAGTTACTTTTTTCAATCCAGTTTCTAATTTGCCGCCAGTGATTTTTTCCAAACTTGATGACATCACGTTCATTCCATAAAGAAAGAAGGCAAGTCCACCTAGCAATCGAAAGATTGAGAATATGTTCATGTTCAGAATCCTTTCTAGTATGATAAGTTCTTGTATGTCCGAATCTATACTATCACACTTTAACTGTTTTTAGTGCTAAGATACTGCTAATAAATTTTTGCCTAAAATCACAAAAAAGGAAGGCGGATCAATAGAAATCTGCCTTCACTCCATCATTACTTTAATTTATTTTTTACTCTATGAACTAGTCGCTTCGTATCATCAATTGTTTGATCTACAAATTGCTCTGTTTTCCTTCCAGCATTACGGCTTGCGTAATAGATATCTTTGCCAAGCATTTCACTTGATTCTTCCAGACGATTACATTTTTCTTCTGAAATTCCGATCTTCTTTCCGATTTTACTCATTGCTTCCCCAGTATATTGAGTAGCAACTCCACTTGCCTGAATTACATTTTTCGTTGCTTGCTTGATTTCCTTACCGACTTTCGACATAGTATTTACCTGCCTTTACTTATTCATTGTAAGTAGTTTTTACACAGGATACTAATTTCATACACGAAGCGCTAATTCTAAGGCAATACAAAAGCTTAAAGGTATTATTTTATGTACGCATTAAAATGAGATATGTTCGATTTTTCTATCCAAAAAGCTTCCACACCTATGTCTTTAATTCTTTGGTTTCCGTTTAGCCACTGATCATAAACTTCTTTTTCAAAGTATTCTAATGGCTGTTTACAAGGAAATTCGTTGCATTCTCCGCAAAAATCAACGCCATGTTGCTTCGTACAATCCAAAATCCTACATCCTTTAATCGAGCAAAAGTTATTTCCGCCATTACGACATCCGGAACACGGTCCATGACAACATCTCATCAGCCGTTCTTCAAAGATTTTATAATTTTCGACTAATTCTGGATCATGTTGTTCATGATACTGTTTCATTCCTTCCATATACTTTGCTAGTGTTCTAGCGGAACTACATATGATTCCTTGCTCATATGCTTCACATGTATAACACATTAAAGAACACGGAGCTATCTTCTCAATCATTTCTTTTTTATCCATTTTCATATCCTCCTGTTACTTCTTAGTTATCATTTGAGTAAATTACGTTATTTAGTGTCCCCTCGGATTACTTATTAAATACCATTTTTTGCATAACAATATAATCTTAGCATCTCTCTAATCATAAATCAATGTCCCTTTCGTTCTTATCCTTTTTATCGAAGATAGACGAAAGGACCCGCAACCTCAAATATGAGATCACAAGTCCTTTACAATTACAAAGATTAAGATATTGGTATATCTAAGACTATAAGAATAGTCTTAGACATTATATTAAACAAACGAATTTACATTTTTGAATGATTGCTTCTAAACAAATTATTGAGCTAATTCAGAACCAGCTTCAGTTAAAGCGATTCTTACAGCATTGATTACAGCTGTACTAGTAACTGTAGCACCAGATACAGTATCAACAGCTAAGCTCTGGTTTTCAACGATTGCAGCAGCAACATCTGGACCAGCAACGCCACCTAAAGCAGGAGTTTCACTTGCTACGTCTACTGTAATGTTAGCGATTGTACCATCTTCGTTCATAGTAACTGTTGCAGTAACATCACCAGCAAAACCGGCAGCTGTTCCTGTATAAGTTGCAGCGCCTTCCGTAGCTTCTTCAGTTGCTTCTTCTTCAGTTACTTCTTCAGTAGCTTCCTCCTCAGTTGTTTCTTCTTCTGTTACTTCTTCCGTAGCTTCTTCTTTCACTTCTTCTTTCACTTCTTCTTTTGTTTCTTCTTTTGTTTCTTCGTTCTTATCTTCAGTTGCAGTTGTGTTATCTTCCACTACAGCATCTTCAGTTTTTTTATCTTCTTTGCTACATCCTGTTAAAGCAGCCATAGCCATAGAAGCTACTAAAATATAGCTTAAGCTTTTTTTCTTGAATAACTTCATGTTTCAATCTCCTCTGTATATAACAATCTTGCCCCCAAATGACAAGTGTCATTATTATAACAAAGGTTTACACCTTATGGAAGACTCCAATTTCTTCCTATCCACTGGAGAAACTCATTATCAACTGCCATCAAGAATGTTTATTTATCATTTTGTGCGTTAGACTGTGAAAATGAGATGCCACCTATAATGTCTGGCAGTGTTCGCAATAATAGACGGTTCCGCCGAGGTAAGCTTCTTTATGGATGAGGTAACCACATTTTGGACATGGGTTGTCGTAGGTTTTCTTGCTGAGATAGGTTTGATATTTGCCAGGTGCTCCAAAAAGATCTTTCTCGGTGTCACGGCCACCTTGTTCGGTCATTTCTTTTAGAACGAAGCGAATCTGATTAAATAACATATGAAAATCATCTTCGGTAAAGGTACCCATCTTCTTTTTCGGATGCATTTTTGCATGATAGAGGATGTCTTGTAGGACACCATTGCCTAGGCCAGGGATTCTCTGTTCGGTTGCTAAGAAAGCTTTGACAGATGCTTTGGCTAGTTTATCCGTATATAGTGAACGGAAATATTCATACGTAAATTGGTTGCTTAATGGGCTGCATTTATTACAAGCACCAAGGTAGTACTCATTATCATAGGTTCCTTCCAAAAAGGCTGAGATTCCGCCATACATCTGCACCGAAACTGTTAGGGAACTGTCATCTTCAAATTCTAGATACAGCTGATTCTTCGCAGGTGCATTATGAAAATCTGTTTTATAACGGATGTTTGCTCCATCACTGAGCGCCAATTTTACCAATGGGGCTGACGGATTCGATGCATCTTCCATATTAATCTCAACGATTCCTGCTCGAGGATACGTTGTTGCAATCGTCTTGCCTTCCATTAGTTTTGGATAATCGTCAGGATTCCCTGCATACCATGTAAATTTATGAGGCGACTGATTGGCTTTCACTGTACGGATTACTTTTCCTTGAATCGTATCATTTAGTTGTTTTGCTAATGTATAGCTTTCTGGGATTTCAAGCATAGGCAATACCTTGTCCCAATTGATTAGATAGTTGGGAGCTTTCCTTTCTTAAATAATAACAATATTTAACATATCTTACATTATAACACATCAAGAACATATGTTCCATATATTTTTTACCATGAATATAAATGTCTCCAACCGAGATACTATGTAATGTAGCATACGTTTTTTTTACTTATGGCTAACATAAGGGAAAAGGAGATAACTATGGACAAAGAGAATATGTCAATCGCATGTACCGTTAATAATTGTTCCTATCATGCACAGGATAAAGATTATTGTACCCTTGATAAAATTCAGGTAGGTACACATGAATCAAATCCAACGAAAGTTGAATGTACCGATTGTGAGTCATTTAAATTAAAATCCAATTGCTGCTGTTCATAATTGAATAAATGATGTAGAATAAGACTGTTGCCTTCGGGCAATGGTCTTATTTCATATAAATATTTAAGGAGAAAAAATGACATTTCAGGAATTTGGAATTGATAATCATATAGTAAAGGCAGTCGAACTATTAGGGTATACATCGGCTACCACCGTACAGGAACGTGTTGTTCCAGAAGGATTACAAGGGAAAGATCTCTGGGTGAAATCTCAGACAGGAAGCGGCAAAACTGCTGCCTTCGGTGCCGTTCTTTGTGAAAAGGTAGAATGGGATCAGCGCTACCCTCAGGCGCTTGTTTTAGTTCCAACTAGAGAATTGGCAATTCAGGTCGCAGAGGACGTCAAAAATATCGGACGTTTTAAACGTCTTAACGTTGTTCCAATCTTTGGACGTGTTGCAATCGCCAATCAAGAATTACAGTTAAAGCAACGTACTCATATCGTCGTTGGTACCCCAGGGAGAGTTCGAGATCTAATCCAGCGTGGAAGCTTGAAACTAGAGCAGCTTAAGTATGTTGTCATTGATGAAGCGGATGAGATGTTCTTTATCGGATTAAGACAACAGGTCGAAGAGATTCTTCGTCTGCTGCCAACAAATCGTCAGACAATGCTCTTCTCAGCTACCTTGAGTGAAGAGATTGAAGCAATCACAACAAAATTTATGAAATCCCCACAAGAGATTGCGATTGAGTCTGAGACACAAACTGCGCTTGAAATTGAACAGTTTGCTTATGAAGTTGAGGAATCGGATAAAATCAATTTGTTAGTTCAGGTAACTAAGTCAGAAAAACCAAAAAGCTGTATTATCTTTGCAAATACTCAGATAAAAGTCGATGCCGTTGCACATAAATTAAAACAGCTAGGGTATCCTTGTCAGGAACTACATGGCGGCCTGACTCAGAAAGACCGTATGAAAGTCATGAAGCGTTTTAAACGTAATGAGTTTCGCTATCTGATTGCTACGGATTTGGCTGCTCGTGGGATTGATATCGACGATGTAAAACTGATCATCAACTTTGACATTTCCCGTGGTGCTCAAAACTATGTGCATCGTATCGGACGAAGTGGCCGTGCCGGAAAATCAGGAAAAGCGATTACATTCTATACTTCCCGTGAGAAACGTAGCTTTCAGGAAATCTTAGATTATACGAAAGCAGATATTCAACTAGTATCTTCGAACGATTTAGTCATTACAGAATTGATGGAACAAGAATTTAAGAAGCTGATCACTACTGCTCCCAAACGAAAAGAAGAAAAGAGTAAAGAATTAAACCAGTCCATTACAAAGCTTTGTATCCGTGCGGGGAAAAAGGACAAGATCCGTACTTGTGAAATCGTTGCTACAATCTGCGGCATTGATGGTGTTGTTGCCGATGATATTGGAATCATTCAGATCTTGCCGATGGTAACGAATGTCGAGATACTGAATAAAAAAGGTAACCTAGTATATAAGGAATTGCATTCTAAGACGATCAAGGGTAAGAAACGTAAGGTCTATTTTGCAAAGTAGATGTTGGAGGGGAATGTCGGTATAAGTTAGTGACGGTTTATGAATGCGCATGGGGAAGTTTTGCATGTTATGTCTTCATTCTCCATGTGTCACTTCTTATTATCTTGCTTTGTTGCTCTATGAGGAAGTTGGTTTTGGAACTTTTCCCTTGATTTCTTGTGCCTGTAGCACAAGACTTTCGCCTTCTGGTCCAATGATCTCGGTTAGCAATCCTTGATGTCAAAATAAATAAGATAACTTAGCGACCTTAGTTAACTTATAAAAGACTAGCTAACATTCTCTATGCTCGTTATAAAATACCAAGCGAATCCACCATGATCTAGTTTACAAAAAGGAAGCGACTCTTAACAATTCGTTATATTTGCCAAGTACCCCTCCTTTCTTAATTATAACTCCACCTCACACACATACAATGCCATCCCACTGTCACCACAAGAAGCTTCTTCTTTTACACAGACAAATCCCTGCTTTTCATAAACATTACGAAGCTTTTTACGATAACGATTACAATCTAACCTAAGAGTTTTAATTCCTTGTTTCTTAGCCAGCTGTTTTGCATAATCCAGCATTTCTCTCGAACAACCTTTTCCTGCAAATTCACGCTTTACAGCCAGCTTATGTACGTAAAGAGACTCCCCTTTTTTCTTATCTGGCCAATATGTCGAATCATAATCAGTAAGTGCCATGCAGGCAGCAGGTTTCCCATCTCTCCATGCAATAAAGAAGTCTGTGATCTGATAGCTTTGGGATAGGTTCTCCCATAATATGCTCGCTTGGGTCCATTTATTCTCCATACCAATACGATGTAACCAATCGACAGCATCTAACATGATTTCTTCAATATATTTTGTATCTTTCATAGTAGCTTGTTTAATCAACTTATTGTAATCTCCTTTTTAGATTCATTATTTTTCTCTTCGTAAACTAAGAATAAATGATCATCTTCATGTAGAATCGTCCTACTCCATCATATCTACTACCGGTACATAACCAGCTTCCGTTTCGAGTTTTTGAGCCTCCAAACTCGTCATCCAGTCAAAGATCTTACGTGCATTAGAATTCTCATCTTCATCCTTACGGATTACAACATAAAAATCATTGACATACGGATATTCGCACGTCCGAATTGTCTCGTTATTTGGCAGCACTCCATCGATGGCGATAAGTTTTAACTCTGGCTTAGTATGCATATAGTTAGCATAATAGAATACCGAATATCCGATGACATCCCTATGATTGATATTTGACACTGGCATATCGATTAGCCATTCCATTGATATGGGACGATCTGGGATAGGAGCATCTATGATCACATCATTGCTAATTGCTAGTTTTTCCATTAATGTCTGACTTGCAGAGGTAGCTCTTTGTTGATAAGATCTGATTTTTTGTCAAAGAACTGATTGGATTTGCTTGGTTTATAATAAATACAAGAGCATCTCGTACAATAGGTTTAAATTCAAGTTTCGTAGTACTATATTCCAATTCTTCTAAAATTGTTTGACATGGTTCATATACAAATAGCAAGTCAGCTTTATGTCCCATCAATGCGCGATAAGCATTCGGTGTCGTATGAAACTCCAGATCCTCTTTTTCCTCTTCTATCGTGCCTTTGTCAGATAACTGTAAATGATTTCTCCCAACGGAATGTTCGCTGTCGATCCATCTAGGATCGGGAACTCTTCTTTGCTCATATAGGGAGTTTTGAAATCTTCTAGAATTACGATTGGATCAACTGAAAATATATAAATAGGTTCCGTTACGACAACAGACGTTGGTAATGGTGTCACCGTCAGATAATTCTTATTAACAGAACTGGAACCTGTGGGATTCTCTTTCAATCCACTCTTGCAACTGTTACAGAAACATGTTAGTATACATAATATTATTATGATAAATTTCTTATTAACTTCTCCTTTCAGACATCATTTACTCTTCCAGACGGTTGCTAAACCGCAGATATAGATAATTGCCATTGCTATCTATTATTCCTTCATAATTTCCACGAACGACATATTGATAAAGTTCTTTTCTTGGAATGAATCCCATAAAATCTTCCTTTGGTTTTGTTTCATACCTGTCATTCCCCTCTTCATCCATGACTATAACTTTAGCATCTGGAGATGTAAAAAGCAACATAGAGATGCCCATCGGTCCCAACAATTTCCTCTTTATGGTACATTTTGAAATTTCTTCTATGTAAACATAGTTTGTCAAGAGTGATTCTAACACATATTGGCATCCTATCCTCGACTTTCTGAGAGCTTTGAATGAACAAAAGATTACTTTTTTTCATACTAAGTTATTGATTTTATTCACAAAGTTGGTTGTATTCTCATGATTGATATAACATCCTGGAAACGATGCCACCAGATTAATAACGCAATCAACTACAGAATCTCCAATAAATACACCACTAGTTGTTGTATTATGCAATATCAAGTATTCGACTTTATGTAGTTTTAAGGAACCGTTAATTTCAACATCGGGGCCTGTTGCTGTTGTATGATGAGGGGATTTTTTCTGACAGCCAGAGACGACTGTCATTAAGAATAACAACAATAGAATGATTCGTTTCTTCATTTCGTAGAGGATTCGCTCCTTTCAATGAATTAAAGATGAATGACTCAAATCTACCAGTAGGAAATAAACTGGTTGGTTTCTCTTTATGTAGTTATCTTATCATAAAGAATCATCTGTAAAACATGACGTTTTATATTTTTTTCCTTACATTTTATTGCATTTGTCATTAATCCTAATTCTTGTCTGTTTTGCAAATATAGAGTATAATTAACCTATAAAGTTACACGAAATGAGGAATATCAATGGAAAATGAAACTTACCATCAGAAACAGACGATTGACAATACATTAAAATTAAGAGAGATGCTAAAGGATCTTCCAATATGGCTCAAAGACTATTTTCGAGGTATTGAACCAACAACGGAATCCCGAACTCGAATCGCTTACGCTCAGGACCTACATAGTTTCTTTGAGTTTATTATCGAGAGCAATCCTTCCTATAAAAAAATACCAATCCAACAGCTTCCAATCGAGTTGTTAGATTTGGTAAAAGCTTCAGATATCGAAGAATATCTCGAGTATTTAAAAGTTTATGAAAAAGGCGGTAAGACAATAACGAATAACGAACGTGCCCAAAAACGCAAATTATCTGCTCTTCGTTCGATGTATCGTTACTATTTTAAAAATGAAAAGATTACCGAAAATCCAGTTCTGTTAGTAGATATGCCAAAGATCCATGACAAAGCCATCGTTCGTCTTGATGTCAACGAAGTAGCGGAACTACTAGATGTTGTCGAAACTGGTAACAAGCTGACTGCAAATCAGAAGGTGTTCCATGAAAAGACGAAAGTACGCGATCTTGCTTTAATGACTCTTCTTCTCGGAACTGGGATCCGTGTTTCCGAATGTGTTGGTCTTGATATCAACGACGTCGACTTTAACAACGATCGAATCAAAATCGTCCGAAAAGGTGGTTACGAGGCTTACGTTTACTTTGGCGAAGAAGTAACAGAAGCTTTGAAAAATTACATGGAAGAGCGAAAAAACATTGTTGCCATCGAAGGGCATGAAAATGCACTCTTCCTTTCTTCTCGTAGAAGTCGTATCAGTGTCCGTAATGTTGAGGTTATGGTAAAGAAATATTCAAGGACCGTAACGACTTTAAAAAAAATTACGCCTCACAAGCTTCGTAGTACGTATGGTACATCCCTTTACCAGGAAACCGGTGATATCTATCTGGTAGCCGATGTCCTTGGTCATCATGATGTTAACACGACAAAGAAGCATTATGCAGCAGTTGAAGAAGAGCGTAGACGAAGCGCTAGGGATAAGGTAAAGTTGCGGGAAAAATAACAACTTCATAAACTTTGTCTAATTAATCGGAGAAAAGACTGAAACACTTCATAATTCCTTGAGATGTTCCTGTCTTTTTCTATATCTTACACTTTTATGCTCTTGTTATTAATACCTAGCAATACAATACCTCAAATCTCCCGTTGAATCACATTCTAATGAGAGCTGATAAAGCTCATCACCGAAATCATAGGTACAGCATATCATGCTCTTTCCACTCTGCAATTTTTTAAATATTGCCGCACTCTGCTTACTGTTGTAATCGGTTATATCATAATTTGATAAATCGATGACACAGAATTCTGCATCCTTCTTAGCTCCTACCGCTGTCTTTAAATAACTTCTTAATTTTTTCATAATCGACATATAATTCTTTGAAGTAATATTAAGATTTGCAATCGTTGTATCGCATATAAATTTTTTGCTTCCACTATCAATAGAATACACAACTCTTATATCAAGCCCATTTTCTAATTTCGTAAAATAGTAGATACTCTTATCCCCATTTTTCGCCTCGGAAGTCTGATCTGGTTTTCTGCTATAGATTTTTTGTGCTTGTTCTAAAGTTTTCACTTTTGAAATCTTACTACGGTTTCCGACAAAATTGCTCTTTAGAGTATTAATTATCTGCGTTTGAACCGCCTTTGTAAGACTACAAGAACTTCAGAAAGAACAAAAAGCAATTCATTTATACTTAAATAGTCATTCAAAGATTTCTAATAAAGCAGAACAATTATTACAAGATTCTGCTTTTCAACCACTTCGGAACCCCTATCATCAACTTTCATCTCAAGCCCTCATTCAATGGTCTCATGAAACTTATGAACAGAATACAAACTATCCAGAGAAATTAATAGGTTTAACACAAGACTTTAGTTCACCTATTGGGAGCATAGAGGAATTTTTCACTTGATTATGCCTCATATCTAACAAGACTGTTAGAATTTAACGCTTGTTTTCGACTATGATTTTATACCTTGACGAGGCACATTCTTACGCTTTACATCTCACGCTTCTTTCATCCCTTTTCGATACTCACTCACACTCTTTCCCGTCCATATCGCAAATGCTCTCTGAAACGAGGATACATCCTGATATCCTAAGAGAAACGCAATCTCTTCCACGTTCAACTGTTGATCTTTTATGTAGTTTTTCGCCAGTAGCTCTCTCGTATGATTTAACTGCTGCTGAAAATTTGTTCCCTCCTGCTGAAGTTTTCTCTGCAAGGTTCGGGTGCTAATACTAAGCCTTTTTGCGACTGCTAGAATACTGCTTTCTCCTCCTGCAAGAAGCTCGACAAGACAATTACGTACCTGACCAGAAAAACTCTCATCCAAGTCGAGTTCTTGTTTCCGACGGGTCAGTTCTGGTTCAAAATATGTCCACATCGACTCATTTTCGCTTAAGAATGGCAGCAGCATATCTTCCTTCTTAAAGACAATCTGATTCTTCTTCCCTAATGCAATAGGAATTCCAAAGAACGATTGAAGTTCAGGAACTTCCATCGAATATTGTGTCATTAAGCTATTCGGTATGACCATAGTATTACTTGCTTTTCGTATCATATGAACGATAAAGATCATCTTGATCAGTATCAATAATCTCGGTACGACTAACTCCGAATCCATAGCCTTGATCTCAAGGCTGATCGTATCGTCGGTTTCTTCGATGTTAAAATCAATGCCACAGAATAAGGCTTCATACTCTGCCATTCGCAAAAGACAGTGGAGAGCATTCTTACTACAATAAGCTGCAAAGGCAGGAGGTGAAAAGGTTTCGATTGAATCTGCTGTACTAAGCTGTAATACTAATTCATCGGATACTGAGAAACTCTCGATTGCCTTCATAAAATTAAAATACTCCTCTGTAGTCAGAACCGGATTCTCAGAATTAAATAGTTCTAATGATAGGTTTGCCCGTTGAAGCACTTCCTTAACGGGTAAACCTGCAAGCGTTAAGATTTGCTCAAACTTTTTTTCTACTGGATAATGTCTCATTGCTCGCTCCCAATTATTTATCTAACTGCATTTTATATGTTAAATTAAGAATTGTTTTCATCGGTGTAAATGGCATAAATATGAACGATAATCGCATCCACAAAGGAACACCTGCGTACACTTGTCGCTTCCCTTTTATCATCGCCTCATATCCAATCCTTGCAACCTTTTCTGGTGATGCCGAGTGTTGAAATAGAACCGAATTCGTCATATCTGCCCGTTCTGCAAATCTTGTATTGACCGGACCTGGTAATACTGCAGTGACAGTAACATTCGTATGCTCCAATTCCTTAACAAGGGCAAAACTCAGATAACTGACATAGGCTTTTGTAGCAAAGTAAACCGCATGCATCGGTCCAGGCATTAGCGCTGCAGTAGATGACATA
Organism: Clostridiales bacterium; assembly: GCA_029098165.1. Classification (GTDB taxonomy): domain Bacteria; phylum Bacillota; class Clostridia; order Lachnospirales; family Lachnospiraceae; genus Lachnoclostridium. Next base: position 13,288 of record JAQXNU010000224.1, on the reverse strand, counting down.
TTTAAAATTCGTCCGTGATTTCGACGAACAAACTCCGGTAAAAACAAACGTGTCAATTCCGTTAAGGCATTCATATTCGTCTCCATCATGACACGATCCTCTTCCATGGAACGTTCGTAAAAGATGCCACGTCCACCTAAACCAGCATTGTTAATTAAATATTCGATTTCGATCCCATTGTGTTTCACTTCGTCGTAAACCAATTTTGCTGCACCTGGTTCTGATAGGTCCTGAACAATCGTTGTAACTTTGACTTTATAAGTTCTTTCTAATTCAGATTTCATTTCTGTTAACTGAACTTCATTTCTACCAACAAGAACTAAATTATCTCCCTTGGATGCATGGATTCTTGCATATTCACTTCCAATTCCACTGGATGCACCGGTGATCAATGCTGTATACTGACTCATTTCTTTTTATCCTCCATAATAGTTATTTACGCTGTAAATCTCGCATGTGGTTCTATGAATCTCACCCACACAAGTAACTTACATTTGCTATTATAGAGAATTAATTTTATTTTACGAATAGCGCTTCCTGACAAGAGTCTTGCAATTTACGCCAAATGCTAAAAATTTCATTTCCATTTTGATCTCTTAATCGATAAATATGGCCAGAGTTAACGACAACATAGAACTCTTTTGCATCACCAAATGACATGATACTCTCATTCTTTGAGCTTTTATAGATTTTCTTTCCTTCTCGGTTATAGATTGCATCGGTATGCTCTTCATTCTCCCAAGTTCTAACACGATATCGCTTATCGAAACGCAAAATTTGACTGGAACGACCAAATGTCGCCTTTCCTGATATGGACTGTAATTTTTCTATTTCTCCATCCATTTCTTCATAATACTCAACAACATATGCGTCCACCACAGAGTAAGGATTTCCTTGGTATGCAGGATAATAGTAAGTAGGCATATTCATGCCTAAATAATTCTTACTTAATACTTTATACTTGGAATCCTTTAAGTATACAGTAAAACCATCTTCTTCAGGTAAACAAAAATACTGATAATTTAATTCGATTGGACAATATGTAAATCCACTTGCAATGAGTGGATATGAAAAACTCTGATGGTGCTTCACTTGTCCATTATAATCGTAAATGGTCATTTCGGTTTCATTTAGCACAACCACATGGTCTTCAACCAAAAATCCTTCCGATTCTAAGCCATATGGTGTTGTTACAATCAACTTTCCTTCGGCAGTATAAAAAGACTGCTCTTTTGATGTAAAGCAAACAAAGCTTCCATCCTCCATACGTTTCACATCAATAAACACATCATCCGATACTTTCTTATGGTCGTTTAAAGAGTATAAGATGTACTGTTTCGTAGCATTATCTTTCAATATGATCACATCATTATTGTGACAAAATAACTGTTTTCCTTTGTGATCTTAACTTCGTATAGATTACCTACCATATCACTATACCCTTCCAGATCATCAATATAATAAATTGCAGTTCCTGATTCATTTATATACATGTGACTATAATAGGAATTTGTATCAATTTTTTCTACCTTTGAGCCAATCGCCAAATGAGCTTCATAACCACAAGTTGAAAAATCCGACCAGACATCATATCATATGGTTCTGAGTCATACTCGAATTCAGGAGCAGCGTTAGATGAGATGGTTGCTGTTGGCTTTAGTGATGCTACTGGCTCTGGTGTGGTTGCTGGTTTTGCTGTGGCTTCCGAATGTTCTGTAGTTTCTGGATTTGCTGTAGCTTCTGATTCTTCTTTAGTTTCTAGCTTTGCTGTAGTTTCTGATTCTTCTGTAGCTTGTCGTTCTTTTGCAGCATTTGGTTTTTTAGATCCTTCAAGTTTATGAAGTACAGAACCACATTCCAAACAAAATCTATAATATGACTTCATCTTTTTTCCACAATTGCTACAGTACACTGGTGTATACAAATGAAACCCACATTGAGAACAAAACTTTACATCCACTCTAAGCTGTTTTCGACATTTTGGACATATTTGCATCTCTATGAACTCCTATCGATTTTTCTATTGTCTATATCAAATTCGAAAGAAATTATTATATATTTACATATTTATACTATATTATGCACCATACTATGTCAATGTAAATGTATGTTGTTCTCTAAAACCAGTCCTAGTCATTGAGTGTAAGTATTCTCATAAAAAGGCAGATGCATATAAACTCATATGTATCTGCCTTATAAAAATTAAAAGTAAGTCTATTTCTCTTAGTACAAGCGATCAAGTTTACCAGACAAGAAATCTTTACGGAATTCTTTGCAAATGTAAATTATTATATATATATTGCATTTCAACTTTCTTTTAACTTGACAATACCTGAATATTGGTTAAATAATAAGTTACATTATCGGCTTCAAAACAAAGCAAAGTATAGGCTGGGTCGGTAATTCCTTGTTTATAGTACGTTTATAAGAATTTTTCCAAACTAAAATGGCTCTGTGATTGACTTTCCATCGACCAGACGAAAGCCTTTCCTGAACACCATCCTCAAATCATAATCCAGTACATAAATCAATTCGCATAATGCCGAAAAAACTTAGATTATACGCAGTTTTTCGGCATCTTTTCCTTTCATTTTCTGACATAATTATTCTTATGAAAACGAATGATAATACACCATTCTTTACAGAGGAACAATTGAATCAAATGGATGTAGAGTCGTTGCGAAAGTTATGTGATATCATGTCTGGACAAATAAAAAAAACAGGAGAATGAGATTCGTATCTTAGATGAAAAAGTCCACGAATTAGAATTCATGAATGCCCTTTTAAACGATAAGCTTACGATTGCTCAGAGAAAACAATTTGGAGCATCTTCCGAAAAGATGGCAGATGGTTATGAACAGATGAATCTTTTTAATGAGGCAGAAGATCAAGCAGATGAATCTGTACAAGAGCCACAATATGAAGAAGTGCATTCTCATAAACTGAAAAAACCACAAAATAAAAAAAGAAGCGGATCTTTCGGAGTTTCAAGTGGAACGTACTGAAGACAAACTGAAAGGTGAAGCTCGATATTGTGAATGTGGTCATAAATATAAGGTAGTTACAAAAGAAGTACATAAATATTTAGAGTTCATCCCTGCACAATTTATCTGCAAAGTAGAGGTTGTATGGGTGTATAGTTGCCTTGAGTGTAGCAAGATTATTCAGGTTACTGGCTACTTTGCCCATGCAAGGAGAAGATTCGATAAATGCTTAACAGCATTGAAGAAAACACTATCCGAAAAGGAACTGAAAGCTTCTGTTGCATATGAAGGGATAAAGATAATCGGTGAATCGTACAAGATTGAGGAACAGATCCATGATCTTGACATTGATGAACGCTACAAAGTGCGTCAAAAAGAATCAAAACCTCTTCTGGATGTTTATTTTGCATGGCTTCATTCCATGAATGATGGAATGTTAGATTCAAAGTCTCTCATCGGAGATGCTATTTTTATATTCGATACGCCAAGAACTATATTTGCGTAAGTATATTGAAGATGGCAGGCTCTCGATTGATAATAATGAATGTGAACGCTGTCAGAAAGGCTTCGCAATCGGAAGACGTAATTGGCTCTTTGGCAAAAGTATCGCTGGAGCAAATGCAAGTGCAATCATCTATAGCTTTACGGAGACTGCAAAAATGAATCATCTTAAACCGTATGCATACCTTTACTATGTACTTGATGAGATGCGAAAACATCAAAAAGATACAGAGTATAGTTTCATTAAGGAACTGATACCTTGGTCAGAAAATGTTCAATCCCAATGCAACCTGATTTCAAGTAATAAATAAAAGATTATTTGATTCCTGGCGTTCGCCAGGGATTTATTATGTTCAAGAATATCATCTTAATCATAAGTCAGCAAGGTACGTGAGATTAGGTACTTACCTTCATTCAGATAAGCATTAATATCTGGATAAAAAAATCCGCTTCCTCAATCAAAGCTAAAATCTTTGCTTTTTCATGATAAAGCGGACATAACGTTTCATCCTCGATACATTTATAACTTGTTAAGTTTGATTATAGGATAACAAGTGTTAGATTGTCAACCATAGTTATGTAAAGTCTTTCCTTAAGTTTGAATGAAGTTTTTTCTTAGAAAAGAAAGCAAAAAGTCCCCCCACTACAATTCCTGAAAAGTTAGCTAACACATTACGTTGATCAAATAAGAATGGATTCAATATTGTAAACAAACTAAGAAATTCGACGATAAAAAAGTATGTTAATAACTGCTTCCATATCTGACTGCCCTGCACCCTCCAAATTATTATACAACAAATAAAGCTTACTGTTGCATAGGCATAAACAACAGAAGATATTCCTGCTGCAAAAACAGAAGAATCTTGTTGAAAAATAAAATAAACACCTAAGGTTACTAACCATTCAATGACAAAAATGCATAATGCTCGTAATTTTCCTAATATCTTTTCGGTAAAGATTCCAAATGGAATCAATCCCAGAAGATTTACGAATAGTTGGATCAATAACAGTGGTCTTGGACTTTCGTTATGTACAAAGAGACAGGAAATCAACTGCCATGATTTGAAATGATTCTCACATAATGTTAGGAAATGATAAATAATTGGATAAAGATATGTTGCAATTGAAACAACTAAACATAAAATTGTCAGTATAAGAGTAACCAACGGAAATCCTTTCTTTTTATAAATGTCACTTAATCTCAAAATATTCATCTCTCTTTCATTTAATATGCTAATACGATACTAATCCTATCTATGTAGTAAAATTGTTTCCCCTCGATTCATAAAGATTTTCCCTTTTGCTGAAAAATCTTTGAATTGCTGATAATAATTCTTTCCAAAACCATGAATTGGGATATTATAAGTTGCTCCTATCAAGTCAGCAACCTGAGTTGCTTCTTCTGGTCCCATGTTATAAACCCCATCCACTGGATACATTGCATAATCAATTTCTTTCTTAGCAATCTCATACTTTCCTTCATTCATCGATGTATCACCTGCATGGTAAACCCTGACTCCATCCACGGTTACAATGAAACCTACACTCTCTTTTACACTATGTGAATTACCACCAGAGGGCACTGCCTCAATCTTGATTCCATCTTTTTCAAAGGTTTGATATTCACCCTGAATCAATGCATCCCAATATCTGATTACCAAACAGTCTTCTGCTTTTTTACATAAATTTATATTATTATGATCTGAATGCTCATGGGTTACCAGAATAAAATCCGCGGGTTCATCATATTCTCCAACCGGAAAATACGGATCAATATAAATGACCTTGCCTTCGATGGACTTCAGTTTGACAGAAGCATGTCCAATCAATGTTAAGGTAGGACTGTTTGCTTTTTGTAGATACAACTGATGCATTAAAATTGTACTAATTATGGAACAAAAAGTTAACAGAACGGTTATAATAGACTTTATTACTTTCTTCATAAGAATCCTCCTTTGAAATCAATTTTACAAAGCAATATTCTCGATTCATTTTACTCAACAGAATAGGTTTATTGCTATAAACCTATTTTACATATGGCAATCATTCTTGTCAACGGTTCATGAACTTTAGCAGTAAAAAAAGATAGGATACCCATGGTTCACATTCAAACTATTTGTGGATATCCTATTATTTATTATAAATTCTACCTATCCTATGTATCACTCAATCATTTACACTTTAATCTTTCTTTAATAGTATTCTTCTTAATTCATATCCTTTCAGATAACAATATTAAGAAGTTTCATAATCCATTTTTTCTCTCTTCTCCCAAAAATGCTTTATATTTCAATTAGATTTCGGTAGCTAAACTGTAGTATCGTCTTGTATCATCTTCAACATAAGCCATTGTTCATCTGTCTTTGGCATTCCTTTGAAGTTGATGTTCATTGCTACAACAACATTACCTGCCGGTTTTCAATAGCTTTCTTCCTTCTTAAATTCCATACCATTGAGAATTTCAACTAATCGAGCAGACAATTCACGATCCCATGTATTGACTGAACCATACTCTTTTAATGTCTTATCATCAATCGCGATAATAAATATTTTATTGTTTGCAACCGATGGCTTCTGACACAAAATGTCAGAAGCCATCATGTTGACTTGGTAAAATACATGCTTATAAATCATTACTATTGTAACCACTACAAGCATGATTGCTATAAAAAATGTTTGTATTCTCTTATGTCTCACGTACTTCATCAATAACTATATACTTGTTGTTTATCCTATCCGAATTCTATATTTATTATATTTCTGTATACTTATACCTCATATTCAGATATTTTCAAGAAATACTTTCGAATATAGTCATTCTTCTCTACAATTTCCTATATTTACAGATATTCGTTTCTTTTATACTCCATATTCACGGGAATACTTTACATGTCCCGAAGCATAAACTTACTAGTATTGCTAATCCGATAACAAGGAGGAGATACGATTTTTTCTGTTCCTGTAGCGACAAAACATGTTTAATTCTAGCTTTAATCGGATTGCTAGCAAAAGATGCAACCGGTAACTGCTGATGCTCAACTAATGCGAGAGAAAATAAGGTATTTGCATATTCAATTCGTTTTGACTTTTCCAACGGCAAACATATCTTTTCATCGACTGCGAGCTCAATATCATTGGATAACATCCGATATGCAACCCATGCCAGTGGATTAAACCAATGCATAGTCGTGATCAAGAAAGCAAGAAACTTTAGGATATGATCTCTCCGTTTCATATGAGCTTGTTCATGTAATAATACATACTTTCGATGTTTTTCTTCTAGTCCACTTGAAATGTATATTCTAGGGTGAAAAATCCCCATAAGAAAAGCACCATGAATCAGATCACTTCGATAAATCTTCTTCTCTTCTTGTATGGCTTTGCTCAGTCGTACTTTTATACTTACAAACTTAAATAGTTCATATGAAAGAATCGCCAATGTACCAATTAGCCATATATATGTAATTAAACGGATGCAGATTCTCTGCTTATAAGTAGAATGTGACATAGCTTTCAGTATCGCATTATACTGCACCATTCCTCTATTATATATTGTATCAAGTTGGTGGACACCTGTCTGAAGCAGTGGAATCTCAGTTTTATGTAACATATTGCCTACTTGTTGGGTATAAATTGGTAAGATACTGACGTTGGACTTCACATTCCATGGACAGACCATACGAAGGAAAACAAGTATCCACAAAATACACATATTCTTTTTCGGAATCTTTTTTCCTATCTTATGTATGATGATCACTGACAGAATCATAAATGATGAAATCAAGCTCATCTGTATTAGTTTCATTACAATCATCTTTAGTGCATAAAATTCCGGCACTTTAATCATCTTCTCTTTCAGCCTCCATAAGCATCTGCTGAATTTCTTTAATTTCCTCTTGTTTTAACGATTTATGTTTTAAAAATGCTGCTAAAAATGCTGGAACTGAATTATGAAAGTTGCGACTCATAAACTCAATCGTAGCGCTCTGCTGAATCTTCTCCCTAGGAATCACAGATGTCACGATTGCATTTTCATTCTTCATAATTCCTTTTTCACAAAGTTTTCTTAACACGGTGTATGCAGTTGGCTTCTTCCAACCGAGTTTTTCATTAGCCAATTTTACAAGTGCGGTAGAATTAATCGGCTCATTCTCCCAGATTATTTCCGCAAAATGATATTCCCCATCGGCTAGATTCGGTATGTTAAGCTCCACAGTCTCTGTATCTTTTAAATACGTTTTCTTTTCTTTGTGTATCATAATGATTCCTTTCCGTGAAGAAGGTTTATAGTTATAAACCTAGTTTACACTTATAAAATCTCTTTGTCAACAACTACTACTTCTATTCCTTGCTCGTCAAACTTTTGTAAATCTTCTTCACAGGCATCCCAATCTGTTATCAATGATGTTAGTCTATTTGCAGGACAAATGCTAACAATAGACTCATAGCCTATCTTTTCAGTTGGAAATAATCCAATTGTTTTCTTTGAACTATCAATAAGTGCATTCCAGAAACTTATTGCACCAGTTCTTTGAATCGACAAACCAAATTCTGCTGATATACATGCCGAAGTAATAAAACATTTATCAAATCTTAATCTCTTAATCGTTTCGATGGCAATAGCATCATAGCAATTTCCTTTATTGTCCATTTCTCCGCCTAACATAATAACAGAAATGTTATCACGAGTCCGCAATTCTTCTGCTAAAACAATAGAATTAGTTACTACTCGAATCTTAATATCATTAGGCAAATTTTGAACCATAAGATAACCAACTGTTGCAGATGTGATAAAGATTACATCATTATTTTCAATCATTGAAACTGCTTTAAGTGCAATGGCTTTGTAGTTCTCTTTAACTGAAAGAATATCCTTACAAGTCATTTTAGCAGGTCTTCCAGTCGCGATTTGACGGATAGGCAAAGCTCCACCATGAGTCCTTTTTAGTAACCCTTTTTCTTCTAGAATTCTAAGATCACGTTTTGCCGAGTCATAACTAACATGAAATAATTCCTGAATCATTGCACAAGTAATACTTCCATCTGTATTAAGTATATCTTCTGCTCTTTGACAACCAATCGAAAATGGTAACCACTATTGTAACAATTCTTTTGTTTCTTCTTCTGTTAAGATAGAAGTACAGTTTGGACAACGAATCGCTGCGATTGCAATTTCGGTACAGCAGTAAGGACATTTCTTCGTTGTAGGTTCTGCTTTTGGTGCTTCTGCTTTACGTAAGCTGGTAAGACGATTAATTCCCTTCAGGAATAAAAAGATCACAAACGCCATAATGATAAAATTGAGTAACGCTGTGATAAATGCGCCATATTTAATGTCAACGCCTCGAATCGACCACACCATATCGGTAAAATCGGTTTTTGCAAATAGCCCAATTAATGGAGATATGACATCTCCTGTCAACGAAGTAACAATCGCTTGGAAGGCACCACCGATGATAACACCTACTGCCAAATCCATGACATTACCTCGTAAGGCAAATTTTTTGAATTCATTCAAAAATTTTTTCATTTATGCTTTCTCCTATCCATGAGTTCCCCTCATTATTTATATCTAACATCATAGCACAGTTAACAAAAATTAGACAAGTAATATTTACTAATTAAGGTAAATCAGTTCATCATACGATATCTGTTCTCTTAACTCCTGAGCCATACGAGCAGAGATCATACCACTTTCCAAGGCATCTTCTATAAATACCGTTTCGATTTCAAATGCTCTCGCTAACTGTTGTTTCACCATTGCCTGGGATGGATTTTGTTCAAAAAACATCTCTTTTTTCTTCAATTTGTCCATGTAATAACGAATAAGCATATGGACTTCTTTCTTATTTTCTATCGTACAAATCTGAAGGAGAAACGCTATGACCTTATGGCTTACGAACTCCTGGATTTCATAATATTCTGCCATAATTCTTCCCCTCTTCTCTTGATATTTTTCATCCATATGCTTTAATCTTCGTTTTCTATACAAAATGCGTATTGTTAACCAACTCGATTGGATTCCAAAGTTATGCGATTTTTTTGCAAGCAATTTATACAACGTACCAACGGACCTTGAAACGTTTCCATTTCGAATCAGCTGGTCTACTAGCATTTTCTCTCGATGAAATGTCATATGAATCAAATTAACCACTTCTTTTTGATCCGGTCGAAATGCTTTATGACTTTCAATAAATTTTAACTGTCCCTTTAAAATATCGACCGCCGTCTCAAGTCCTAATTCGCATAAATCTTTCTGGTCTGATTCCATTTGATGAATCGTATAATTAATCATCTCCATACGTATTTCTTGAAAACTCTTTTCTTCCTTCTTCACTTCTTTTTTTCCAATAGCTTTGGAAAGACAATCGCAGGGACCACAATACTAATCAGAATATCGAAAGCAGCAACAAAGATCATCTCTTGACGAAAGAAAAAAGATTCCCCACTTACCATCGTAGTAGGCAAAGATAGGGCTATTGCTAAAGAGATCGTACCATGTACTCCACTTAATGCATATACCAAACTGTACTTTTTTCGACTCATAAGGCTTTCTCCTGTGATCCGAAACTTCTTTGGCTGTACATAGACCCATATCAAACGTATACTAGTAATAATACCGTAGTCAATGGCATCTGTGGAACAATTACCGTAAAGAGTACACTAACTAAAGCAACACCGACGACTGCTAGAGATAATGACAAAGATAGAATTGGTTTCACATATTTTTTTAGTTCCTCAATGGTGAGTTTCTGACTCTCAATAAAGATTAGCGGTTTGATTAAAACAAGCATAAAATCTCTGGATTTAGCTCAAATTCATTTAAGAAGGGTAGAAAGGAAATTAAGATTCCGATAGTAACCTGTATAAAGATCAAAGGAATCTTATCGAATTATTTATGAACGAGATCAGACACAACAATCGCAATCAGCAATATGACGATCTGGTAAACAGTCTCCATGGCTACAACTCCAATAACATTTGATTTAGTTATTGTTGCAATATAAATTGGTTTTTAACAAGAAAAAGAGCTGCAAAAATACTGAAATGATAAAGAATCCATTCTTTCCAATTTCAATTATTTCACAGCTCTTTTACTTACTCAAGAACTATTTATCTAAGAAGTTAACGACTCCTTCATAAGGAATTATAACATCCACAAAATCCAACGCGTAATCAACAATCGTATATGGATCATAGTAGATATGGATTCCATCATTAGCAAGGTAGAATGAGAAATCAAATCCATACGTATCTTCAATGAGATTCATGATATCTGGATTGATGGAAGAATCATTCTGATTTACCAATTCCGTAAATGCATCTACGACTTTCTGATGGAACTCATCTTCACTGATTGCAACAATATCATCTAAGTCTAAAGAGTAGCCAGTAGATAAATCAAACGTGCAATTTCCGTAGTAAGCCTTACCATGAGCACCACCACCAAAGTATTCATATCCAGTAAATTTATAAGATAGGATTCCATGGTCATTATATCCGACTTCACAGTCAAGCTCTAATCGAGATGGCATAAATCCTTCATCTTCTGCGTCGCTACTTGTAGTGTTTGCCATCTCTTCTCCATAGGAGATATATTGATCCTGTAAAATTTGTATACTTTCGTTTATTGATCGATAACTCTTTATATCTTCAGGAAGTTTTGGGAACTTTAAGTTAACAATTGCAATATCCTTATCCTCTGTTTTATATGTTTTATCGTACTGATCATACGAGATGGAAGATGCATCAACTTTCATTGTTTTTGTCTTCATTGTTTCATATTTTTTCTGAGCTTCCAATAATTCCTGATCATTTGGAAGTGAAGCTAATGCTTCTTGGATTGTCGCAATTGCTTCATCATATTCTCCGTAATAAGCAGAATCTTCCGCATCATATAAAGCATCTTCTTTTAATTCTTGCAGACGTTGTCTTTCTTCTTCTGCTTCCTGCTCCGCTATTTTTTCATTTGCAGTCTCTATACCAGCCTGTGCATCTTTATAGTTTTTATCTTCTGGAATGACCATCTTGAAATATTCAATGGCTTCTTCATAATAACCATCTTCGAGTTCACTGATTCCATACTTATAGTTTCTTCGAGAATCTTCAAGTTTTTCAATTAGCTTGGATACCGCACTGATCTTATCATCTAATACCTCATTATCGAAATATTCGAGTTCATCTAAGATATTATAAATATCATAGTAGGATAAATTTTCTGCCTCGTATTCTTTCATTGCATCATCGACCTTTGTACATAATGCTTCTTCTACTTGCTCACGTAACTTATCTTTCTTTAAGCAGTATTTCTCATAAAGTTCAATGGACTCATCATAACTTCCATCATTAAATAAGGTGATTACTTTATCTGCCTGCTTGTTAACATGATTTTGGTATGCAAAATAACCGCCAATACCACCACCTACTGCAAGAACAATAACAATACCGCCGATGATAAGCAATGTCTTCTTATTATTCTTCTTTGTCTGTGCCATTGCTGTGTCTTGTGTATTGTCTACATATGTAGTATTATTTGGAACCTGATAGACTCCTTCAATTCCTTGTGGATTTTGATTCATCTGTGGGTTCTGGTTCATCTGAACTTCCTGATTCATCGGTTGCGCATTCTGGTTTAGCTGTGCTTCCTGATTCATCGGTTGCACATTCTGGTTTAGCTGTGCTTCTTGCATTTCCTGAACTGCCTGTACCTCTTGTTGTTTCTTCAGTTCAACACTATTATTTGCTTGATTCGCACAATAATTAATCGTCATTTGACTTTCTTCTAGTTCCAAATTTTTTGCGCCACAATATGGGCAAAATCTAGAATCACTTTCAATTTCTTTTCCACAATTTGTACAAAACATAATATCCTCTTTCTGAACAGATCATAGAAATTACTATGATCTGATCGTTGTTTTCTTTTGTCATCAAGCAATCCTTTGCTTCATGCGTTATCCATATTAATTAATTATATCTAATTTAATGTAAAATTACAAGATTCTGCCTGAACTATTATATTTTTACAGATGTCTGCATATTGCAATACTGATTACACTCAATTCTTATATGCAATACTACTACTGAATGTTAAGTCTTTGTTTATGATAAAAAGAACGCCAGATTTAGTCTTCAAAATCTGACGTTCTTTTGTTCGAACGACGCACTCTACAATCGTCTTATTTATATTCTATATGCGTCTCCCATATATACTACGCATGTCGAATAAAGTCGATTTATAACATTGTATTCATACCAAATAAAATCTATTAGAATCCACACGGATACTATTTTGAATTGGCACATCGATATTACTTGGAATTAGCACGTTCCTGAAAAGGTACCTGTCCCATCTGCTCATAATAATAACCACGATCCCCTTGGAACTTCATCTCTGATAACTCAAAAAATACAACTGAATTCTCACGAAGTAAAAATTTCAACTCTATTTGATTCTGATTTGATACCAAAGTCTTTGTCTCCACCAAAGGCCTAGAAGCTTCTTTTAGTAACTTGAGTTGACTTTGAGATAAACTACAAGGTTCACCCAAATCATGCCACACCTTTAATGGATTGCAGACAACAGGGTCTACGGTTTTTATTACTTCACAATACTTTGTGTTATTCTCATCTACCGGCAGCTGAATATTTACTTTTAACCCATCTGCATACTTGTCATCAGTTTTTAAACTACAGCTTAAGCTCTCCTCATCGTACAATTCCTGCTTGATCTGTTCGTTCCAGAGCACGCCGCAGATTGATCCATCTGATCTCTTTACGATCACAGCTTCTTCTGATTTATAGAT
>JAQXNU010000223.1 GCA_029098165.1 Clostridiales bacterium | reverse complement strand
TCTTTCATTTTTCCTTATACCGAAAAGAAATTGCACTTGGAATTCCAACAGCACTAGAGTTCTTTTGTTGGAATGCATCGAATCTTGTACTAATACGTTTCTTAAATGGTATCAGTATCGAAGCAACAGCAATCTATACGTTGACCTTTGGAGTAGAAACTATTGTTTTTGCAATCTTTAGTGGTAACTCACGAGCAACAATGACGATTATCGGACAAAAGATTGGATCGAAGGAACTAAAATCTGCTAATTCTTTCTTTAACACTGGGCTTGCCATAAATTCGGGAATTCTTATTTGGTTTATTGCTATCTTTTCTATCTTTCCAAAACAGATTCTTAGCATCTTTACGAGGGAGAGCAGTATTGTTGATTTAAGTGCTCCATTTTTAGTGATGACGGCTCTGATTATGATACCGAAATCCATCAATGTCATAACTGGAAATACAATCCGAGCCTATGGTAATACTAGATGGATGTTATTCTCTCAGATCATCGGTTCTATACTTGTAGTATCTTGTTCCTTTGTTCTGATTCGCCTCTTTCATGTTGGGGTTGCAGCCATATATATCACATTATTTACGGATGAAACGGTTCGTGCCATAATCAATTATATCTATTATGTTCGAAAGTACCGTAGTACAAAAGAAGTTCTGAATCTTACATAATATGTGATTTATGACGATAAATGTAGTATAATAGATAAGGAGACATAATCTGTTACCAATAATAATGTCATCAGAAAGAGAGGTGCTCAAAATGGATATTGCGGCATTATCAACAACACTAAGCCAGTCAGCAATCATGAATGAAGTAGGAACTGCAGTGATGGCGAAAGTAATGGAAACGAATAACACAGAATCAGTAGCAATGATTCGAATGATGGAACAAAGCGTGACCCCGAATTTAGGTGGGAATATTGATGTTTCTATATAAATAGTAAGATTTTTTCATTATGGCATAGACAATCTCAACTTCCTCTTATATAATCATATACTAAGTGTATATGAGGAAGGAGAACGTGATGATATCTACTGGAACAGCAAAGCTCATAAACCTATTACCACATAAATTGGCAGTCGGTATCTCAAAGAAGGTTGTCAATTGTTATTTAAACAAGTATGCACATATTCATGTTACTGGTTTACAACAATTGCAGACGATTCAGACACCAACGATCTTTGTATGTAATCATCTAAGCAATGCGGATGGACTTGTCTTAAATCAGGTATTAAAAAGTGTAGACCCAACGTTTGTTGCAGGTGTTAAATTATCCAATAACGATGTGACGAATGTCGCAGTTCATGTGGTTAAGACAACGAATATCAAACCAAACAGCGCGGATAAAGAAGGATTGAAACGAATCATTAACCTTGTAAAACAGGGCGAAAGTCTTTTGATTTTTCCGGAAGGCACCAGAAGCCGTTTAGGTAGTATGATCGAAGCGAAAAAAGGGATTATCCTAATAGCGCAGATGACAGGTGCTCCAATTGTACCGATTGGACTTTATGGAACAGAGAAGCTACTTCCGATTAATGAAGGCGGAGATATGAGCTCGGAAAATTTTCACGAAGCAGAGGTATATGTTACAATCGGCAAGCAGTTCGAGTTATTGAAACGTGAAAAAGAGCAAGAAAAAAAAGAATATGAAGAAATCGCAACGACGCATATCATGAAACAGATTGCGGAATTGTTGCCGGATGAATATAAAGGAGTATATCGATAAGATATGCTCTTTTTGCAATGGAACACAAGGAAGAACTGTATTAGGAAGGATTACCGAAGAATATTGATATGATGTTGCAGATGTTAAGAATTATTTATTAGGAGGTAAATGAGATGGTATTAGCATTGGAATGTGTAATCGCATGTATCTTGTTTGGTTTTGGTATTGTCATTTCGGTTATCAAAAATAGAACTTTCTGGTTAGAAGAGTATTCACCAGCGGTACAGGAACGATTTTTGAAGTGTAATCCCGAGTTTGTACAGAAACCCAAAGGACAAAGAAATGGTATTCGAATCGTAGAAAAGATAATCGTATGCATCTTGTTTCTAATGATCCTCGCTGGTATGGTATGGTTTGCAGGGGCTGATAGTTTTATGAAAGGAGCAGCTTATAGTTATATCATATGGTTTGTGGTTAACTTGTTTGATGCATTGGTGTTAGATTTAGGAATCTTGATGTATTGGAAGAAAGTACGGTTACCTGGAACAGAAGACATGGATGCAGAATATACAAGCAATAAGAAGAAGCATTTAATGGATGGAATATACGGAATGTTGATCGGTTTGCCGGTTTGCCTGCTGGTAGGATTGGTCAGTACATTGTTTTAAAGCCAAGATCGAATTTTCCTTTTTGTGTTACATATTTCTGATTAATGTCGATATTAGTTATAAAGCGAGAGAAAGGAGTATGGCATGAAGATTAATTCGAATAATAGAAGTATATATGCTGGGACAGAGGAACGAACAGTCCGAGTAGAACGGTTGATGAAGGAAGAGAAAGAAAACCAATTCAATGGCAAAAGTATTAAGGCCAAGGATCTTCGCTTTATTCCGGATGCAATTGCAGATAAAAAACTTGCAGCGCAGAAAAAAGCATGGAAAATCATTACAGATGTCAATAAAGAGGAAGGTGCGTTTGATGAACACCTAGCTAATATGGAAAAACGAATTGAGGATCTTAAAGCAACTTCCCAGAAGACGCTAGAAGAGATCAATCAGATTCACGAAGGTATCTCAAATCTTCAGAAAGAATACCATGTATCCGATGACAGTCAGGAACAAAAAGATCTAGAATTATTGATGAAGCAGCAGGAAATGCTACAGGGTGGAATGGGTGTTACAATATCCGAGGAAGAGGCGAAACGTCTTGCCAATATGGGAGAACTTACGGATTATCAGACAAGAGCGCTTGGACTAAGTGAATCCTTACATACAAAGAAACAGGAAATCGATCAATATAATAATGAGATTCAAGGTACGACACAGGCAATCTCAGCAGCAATCGTTGAACATGGGAAAAGTCATGCGATGGTAGATGCAACAGAGGAAGCAGATCAAATCCTTAAGGCCGCATCGAAAGAAGCAATCAATGGCTTGCTAGAAGAAGGAAAAGATCAAATGGATGAAACTATCGATCAGAAGAAAGAAGAGGCCGAGAAGAGAGCCGACGAGAAAAAGGCAGAAGAAGAAAAGAAAAAGAAAGCAGAAGAAATAAAAGAAAATCATGCTGCACAGACAGGTAGCGGAACAAAGAATCGTTCTACTGACACAACTTTGACCGGGAATTCCATGGATGTTTCGTTGGCAACCGACGTAGAGAATGTACAACAAAAATTTACGAATATATTAAAAGAAGAGAAGCTACTGGAAGAAGATTTAAAGGGAATTGCAGTTGATACCAATTTATAGAAGATTCTTAACTTGGTGGTAGGAAAACGATGAAAGGGTTAGTGCTCAAGTAAAGTTAACTTCTTTGGAGGTTTTCTTTCTTTGGACATTAACCCTTTTTCTTTCTCTACAAGGAATTGATGGTTAACCTTGCTTTTTCTAGTTTTTTTACCAAAAAACTCTTGATTTATATGTTACTTCATATTAAGATAAACTAAGTCGTAGTTTGTCACAAAGGGAAATACGATGGATAAGTTTAAGGAAAGAAAGGATTGTTTTCATGGGGAAGAATAACGTAGTAACAAATAGTGTGCCTGCTGAAAAGAGTAAGAAGTTATACAAAATTGGAGGTATTATTGTTGCAGTTATCTTAATTGCTATTATTGCAATCTTTATTGAGAATGCAGGAAAATATAAGTTAACTGTAGAAAATAATACATCAAAAAACTTAGAGTATGTAAAACTTCATTTTGAAAGTATGGATACAGATTTTAATTCCGATGTATTCTTTAATCAGCCATTAGCAGCGAATAAGACTGTTGTTGACAAAGTTCCTAAATTAAACTTATACAATACAGAAGCTCGTTTATATGTTGTATTTAAGTTTGAGGGAGAAGAAGAACAGGTTTTTGATAATGGTTTGTTTAACTATAATTTTTATGGTAAAACTTTCGTTACATTTGGTGAAAAAGATGGCATGACTACTTTAGATGTAAGTATCAAGCAAGGATTCTTTAGTAATGATAATTATAATGAATGCGATGAACACTGGGAGTTCTAGATTTTAATCAGTGTAATGATTCAGTCGTAGTCCAAACTTTGGACTACGACTGAAAAAATATCATCTTATAATTCAGTAACAGATCATCGCTAAATTTACATAATGCAAGGGTTTATGAAACAAGGCAAGGAAGGAATCTTTTAGATCCTTTTTGTACTATATATTAATTAGGAGGGAATTCAATGATTCAGTTGTTTGAAAAGGGTGCCTATGTGATCAATGGCAGTCAAATTGTTGAGGAAGCAAATGATAGCAGTGCTGTTATGCAACATATAGCAGGTAAGAGTTTGTCAAAAGAGGAAGCAGCAAAACAAACGATAGCTTATAATATCTTAAGCTCTCATAATACATCAGGTAATATGGAAAAGTTGAAAATAAAGTTTGATAAGTTAACCTCTCACGATATAACATTCGTAGGTATTATTCAAACAGCTCGTGCATCGGGGCTTACCGAATTTCCTGTTCCTTATGTATTAACAAACTGCCATAACAGCTTATGTGCAGTAGGCGGTACGATCAATGAAGATGATCATATGTTTGGACTTTCCTGTGCAAAACGTTATGGTGGAATGTATGTACCACCACATCAGGCAGTTATTCATCAGTTCGCTCGTGAGATGCTCGCAGAATGTGGCAAGATGATTCTTGGATCTGACTCTCATACGAGATACGGTGCCTTAGGTACAATGGCAATTGGAGAAGGTGGTCCTGAACTTGTGAAACAGTTATTACAAAAAACTTATGATATCGATATGCCAAAGGTAGTTGGTGTCTATCTGACTGGCAAACCTAGAAAGGGTGTAGGTCCTCAAGATATCGCACTTGCCATTATCAAAGCAGTTTTTTCCAATGGATATGTTAAGAATAAAGTACTAGAGTTTATCGGTGATGGTGTCGATAACTTAAGCGTCGATTATCGTATTGGTATTGATGTTATGACAACTGAGACGACATGTTTATCCTCCATATGGAAGACCGATGCTAAAGTTAAGGACTTCTATGAGATGCACTATAGACCAGAAGGATATAAAGAATTAAATCCAGGTGAAATTGCATATTATGATAATGTGCTGTATGTGGATTTAGCAGAGATCAAACCTATGATTGCTATGCCATTCCATCCAAGCAATGTTTATACAATCGATGAATTAAATGCAAACTTAGAAGACATCCTACGTGATGTAGAAAAGAAAGCTTTAGTTTCTCTCGATAACAATAAGGTGAACTATAAATTGACTGACAAAATCCGCAACGGTAAACTATACATTGAACAGGGTGTCATTGCTGGATGTGCAGGCGGTGGATACGAAAATATCTGTGATGCAGCAGATATCTTAAATGGTAAGTACATAGGTGCGGATGAATTCTCCCTGAGCATTTATCCGGCATCTCAGCCAGTCTTTATGCAACTTGTGAAGAATGGTTCTATCGCTAAATTAATGGAGACAGGTGCAACCATCCGTACTGCATTCTGTGGACCATGCTTCGGTGCAGGTGATGTTCCAGCGAATAATGGTTTAAGCATCCGTCATTCGACTCGTAACTTCCCTAATCGTGAAGGCTCTAAGATCACCAATGGTCAGATTGCTTCTGTTGCGTTAATGGATGCCCGTTCGATTGCAGCAACAGCAGCAAACAAGGGCTACTTAACAAGTGCAGAGAATGTTGATGTTGAATTTACAAAACCAGCATATTTCTTTGATTCAAAGATTTATGAAAACCGTGTTTATAATGGAATTGGTAAGCCGGATCCAACTGCAGAAGTTAAGTTTGGACCAGGTATCGTTGATTGGCCGCAGATGGCTAGCTTATCCGATGATTTAGTATTAAAGGTTGTATCAGTCATCCATGATCCAGTTACGACAACCGATGAATTGATTCCATCTGGTGAAACTTCTTCTTATCGTTCCAATCCTCTTGGATTAGCAGAATTTACGTTATCCAGAAAAGATCCTGCTTATGTGGGACGTGCAAAAGAAGTACAGCTTGCAGAAAAAGCACGTCAAACGGCGAAGACAGCTGCAGATATTTTTGCCGCAAATAGAGAGGTTGAAACAGTATTTGCCAAGATCAATGAGAAATTTAGTGTCGATCCTTTGGAAACTGAGATCGGTTCCGTAATCTATGCGGTAAAACCTGGCGATGGTTCTGCGAGAGAACAGGCGGCTAGCTGTCAGAAAGTTCTTGGTGGTTTAGCAAACATCGCAAAAGAGTATGCAACCAAGAGATATCGTTCCAACTTGATCAACTGGGGTATGCTTCCATTCCTCTTAACAGAAGACTTACCATTTAAGAATGGAGACTACATTTATATCAAAGATATTAAAAAAGCAATCGAAGAGAAAGCAACCGAAGTAAAAGCCTATGTCGTTTCTGATGAAATGAAAGAGTTTGGTTTAAAACTTGGAGATTTAACCGATGATGAAAGAGAAATCATCGTAAGAGGTTGTTTGATCAATTACTATGCAGCATTCAACAAACAAAAGTCTGAAAACTAGATAAGTCTTTACAAAACTTTTGATCGTTGAATCAGAAAGGAAATATTAACTAACGATAAGATATAAAGGATGGAGGGAGTTGCAAGGACAGTAACTTGTGGTTCCCTCTGTTATTTGTATAAAATGTAAATGTTCACGGAGGTGTTTTAGTGAAATTAAAGAAACTAATGTTTAATCGAATTTTGATTATTGGGCTTTTATTTGCGGTACAATTAACGTGGTTTGGAGTGTTTTTAGTACATCTGACCACTGAATCCTGGTGGATTCATATGCTCATGCGAGCGTTGAGTGTAATCGCACTACTAGTTATCATTAATCGAAATGAGAACCCTGCCTATAAGCTTGCTTGGACAGTGCCGATTTTAACATTTCCGCTGCTTGGTGGTATGATGTACGTTTTCTTTGGTGGAAAAAAACCAGCGAGAGGAATGAGAAAAAAACTAGATGCCTCTGCGAAAGAAACAGCATCGTTATTGTTACAGAATCCAAATGTGTTTGAAGAAATTAAAACCTATGATCAGCAGATTGCTGGTCAGGTGAATTATATTAAGGAATGTGGTAACTTTC
Source organism: Clostridiales bacterium (assembly GCA_029098165.1). GTDB lineage: Bacteria > Bacillota > Clostridia > Lachnospirales > Lachnospiraceae > Lachnoclostridium. The sequence continues at coordinate 8,613 of JAQXNU010000223.1, read as the reverse complement.
CTGTTTATGGTCAGACACAAACCAAGTATTATAAAAGTGGAGAAGAAAACTTCCCAGATATCTTAAAAGCATTAAAAGAAGCAAAGCATTATATCTTTTTAGAGTATTTTATCATTGGCGAAGGTAAGATGTGGGGAGCAATGCTTGAAATCCTTAAGGAAAAAGCAGCCCTAGGATTAGATGTACGTTTGATTTATGATGATTTCGGATGTATGACTTTACTACCTTATCAATATAAGAAAGAACTCGAAAGCTACAATATAAAATGTGAAGTATTTAATAAGACAAAACCGTTTTTTTCAACGGTATTAAATCATCGTGATCATAGGAAAATACTCGTGGTAGATGGATACATCGGATTTACGGGTGGTATCAATCTGGCAGATGAATATATAAATGAAAAGATACGTTTTGGGTATTGGAAAGATACGGGTATCCGCTTGACTGGTGATGCTGTATGGAGTTTGACTGTGATGTTTCTTACAATGTGGAATGCATTCCGTAAGACCGATGAGGATTTTACAAAATTCCAACCTCATATTCATGGAAAAGACTTATTTAAACATGATGGTTATGTTCAGCCGTATGGAGATTCTCCATTGGATGATGAACGATTTGGTGAAAATGTTTATCTTAACATTATCAATTGTTCCAAGAGATATGTTTATATCTATACTCCATACTTAATCATCGATAATGAGATGATGACAGCATTGTGCTTAGCTTCCAAGCGAGGTGTCGATGTGCGTATCATGACGCCGAATATTCCCGATAAGAAGATGGTGTTTTATGTAACTCAATCTTATTATGATCAACTTGTGAAAGCTGGTATCAAGGTTTATCAGTTTGAACCAGGATTTTTACATGCAAAATGCTTTGTATGTGATGATGAGATTGCAACGGTTGGTACGATCAATATGGATTATCGTAGTTTATATTTACACTTTGAGTGTGGCGTTTTCCTTTACCAAAACTCTGCAGTTTTTGATGTAAAAAAAGATTTTTTAGATACACAAAAACAATGCATTGAAATGACACAGGAGCTATTGGTTCGCAAATTACCAGTTCGTCTGATTCAGGCGATCTTAAGATTGTTTGCACCGCTAATGTAATAGAAAAGAGGAGGATGACTATGGCATTATTAATTGATGGCAAAAAAATTTCAACAGAGATCAAAGAAGAATTGAAAGTAAAAGTGGCAGAATTAAAGGCGAAAGGAACCGAAGTGACATTAGCAGTCATTCAGGTTGGACATGATCCAGCTTCCACTGTTTACGTTGGAAATAAGAAGAAGGCTTGCGAGTTTATCGGAATTAATTCACTTAGTTACGAATTAGAAGATAGCATTACGGAAGAGGAACTTCTTCAATTAATTCAACAATTAAATGAAAGAGAAGATGTCAATGGTATCTTAGTTCAGTTACCATTACCAAAACACATCAATGAGGACAAGGTGATCATGACCATCGATCCAAAGAAGGATGTCGATGGTTTCCACCCACAGAGCGTTGGTAAACTTAGTATCGGACAGAAAGGATTTGTTTCTTGTACTCCAGCTGGTGTAATCCAATTGTTAAAACGTTCTGGAATCTCAATTGAGGGAAAAGAGTGTGTGGTACTTGGCAGAAGCAATATCGTTGGCAAGCCTATGGCACTCCTTTTATTGAGAGAGAATGGAACGGTTACGATTTGTCACTCTAAAACAAAAGACTTAAAGGAAGTGACGAAACGTGCCGATATCTTAGTAGTTGCGATTGGTAAACCACGTTTTATCGGAAAAGAGTATATCAAAGAAGGTGCAGTTGTGATTGATGTCGGTATCCATCGTGATGAAAACAACAAGCTTTGTGGTGATGTTGACTTTGATGATGTCGTTGATCATGTTAGTGCGATCACACCAGTACCTGGTGGGGTTGGACCTATGACGATTGCAATGCTGATGAACAATTGTGTGGAGAGTACAGAAGCATAGGTATGTTTCTTACAATGTAAAATGACGACAATCGTACTTTAATAACTAAGTATCTTTATAAATTTTGTATAAACTAAAGAAAATTATTATTTTGCTCTTTGAATTTTGAATAAAAACTGTTACAATTAATGAGTGAAGGGTAAATTTCTTGGGAGAAGTTTACCAACAAGTTGGGGATAACCCCTTAAAGGTTAGTATTAGTGGGCTTTCCATTCGATGTAATGGTATATGAGTTTCCAAAGAAAGGTTTTAGAATGAATATATTTTTTATCTCACTCGGTTGTGACAAGAATTTAGTTGACAGCGAGGTAATGTTAGGTTTAATCAGAGAACGTGGAATCGTAATCACTAGCGATGAAACAGAAGCTGATATTATTGTAGTAAATACATGTTGCTTTATTCATGATGCAAAAGAAGAGAGTATTAATGCAATCTTAGAGATGGCAGAATACAAGAAGAACGGAAGATGTAAAGGTTTAATCGTTACCGGATGTCTTGCACAGCGTTATAAAGAAGATATCGAGCGTGAAATTCCAGAAGTTGATGCCTTGATTGGTTCTTCTAGCTACGATGCGATCAACGATGTTATCGATAAAGTATTACAGGGCGAAACAAAGGTTGAAGAGTTTAAGGATATTGATTATTTAACTGATGTTAAGACAAACCGTGTCAATACAACAGGTGGTTTCTTTAGTTACTTAAAGATTGCTGAAGGTTGTGACAAACACTGTACGTATTGTATCATTCCAAAAATTCGTGGTAACTACCGTTCCGTACCAATGGAACGTCTCTTAGAAGAAGCAAAGTTCCTAGCGGAAGGCGGAGTTAAGGAATTAATCCTAATTGCTCAGGAAACTACGGTTTATGGTGTTGACCTTTACGGTGAAAAAACTCTTCCAAAGTTATTACGTGAACTTTGTAAGATTGAAGGTTTTGAATGGATTCGTATTCAGTACTGTTATCCAGAAGAAATCACAGATGAATTAATTGAAGTTATCAAGACAGAACCTAAAATCTGTCATTACCTTGATATTCCAATCCAGCACGCTTCAGATGATATCTTAAAGCGTATGGGCCGTAGAACGAATAATAATGAACTTCGTGAAATGATTGCTAAGATACGTCGTGAAATTCCGGATATGGCACTTAGAACATCATTAATTACTGGTTTCCCAGGAGAAACTGAAGAAGATCATGATATATTAAAAGCTTTTGTTTCTGAGATGAAATTTGAGCGTCTAGGCGTATTTACTTATTCCAAAGAAGAAAATACTCCAGCAGCTAAGATGCCAAATCAGATCTTAAAGAAAGTAAAAGTTCAGCGTCAAAAAGAATTAATGCAGTTACAGCAGAAAATTGCATTTGAGCATGCAAAGTCCATGGTTGGAAAACGTCTTAAAGTTATGATCGAAGGTAAACTTATCGATGAAGGAATCTTCGTAGGACGTACCTATATGGATGCACCAAAGATTGACGGATATATTTTTGTAAATACACAGGATGAATTAATGTCAGGAGAATTTGTGGAAGTTGAAGTTACTGAAGCAAAACAATATGATTTAATAGGGACAGCCGTAGAGGCTTAAGGAGGAAGTTATGAATCTGCCAAATAAGATTACAACATTTCGAGTTTTGATGATTCCGATATTTTTAATACTAATGCTTTGCGATGGAATACCTCATGGAGAAATCTACGCGGCTGTGGTATTTGGTATCGCTAGCTGTTCAGACTTTATTGATGGATACTTAGCCAGAAAGTATAATCTTGTAACGAATTTTGGTAAGTTTATGGATCCGTTAGCAGATAAACTGTTAGTATGTTCTGCCTTAATCTGCTTTGTCGCTTTTGGTACAGTACCTGCATGGGTAGTTATTGTAATCGTAGCAAGAGAATTTATTATTAGCGGTTTCCGTGTGGTAGCATCAGATAATGGCTTAGTATTAGCAGCTAGTTACTGGGGAAAATTCAAAACAGCTTCCCAGATGGTAATGTGCGTGTTATTTATCGTAAATTTAGATACTCCAGTATTTAATGTATTGGAACAGGTATTTTTATGGTTGGCATTTGCATTAACTGTTATTTCACTTTTAGATTATATGATCAAGAACCGCAATATTATCTTAGATGGCAAGATGTAATAAAATACAACGAGGAGATCAATGCACAAAGCTTGGTCTCCTTTTTTAAACTAGATCAATCATGGGAGGATATCATGAACAAGGAAGAAGAACTAATTCAACTTTTAAGGGAAAGAAACTATACATTTTCAAGTGCAGAGTCCTGTACAGGTGGTATGCTGATGAGCACACTGATTAATGTGTCAGGAGCATCTTCTGTCATCAAGGAAGGTTTTATTACATATGCGAATGAAGCTAAGATGAAGTACCTTGGAGTAAAGAAAGAAACTTTAGATCAATATACTGCAGTTAGTGAACAGACTGCTTATGAGATGGCATATGGATTGATCGCTCAGACAGGCGCACAGGTGACAGCGTCTATAACAGGAATTGCGGGACCGGACGGGGGCACAGAGGAAACACCAGTTGGGACTGTGTTTGTAGGATGTTCGGTTTGCAATCATGTTTATGTAAAGCGTCTTAAGTTACATGGAGATCGCCTATCGATTCGTACCCAGGCGGTCAGCTATGCCATTGATTTTGTGATTGAATGCATCAATTTATAATTGATAAAGTGTGAAAAAGAAGATAAAACTTTTGTTTTTTACCATATAAATGACATATATACATGATATCCTTACGCTAGTAAAAGAAATATTACTAATTTACAAAGTTATCTGTATCTTACAAAATGTTGCTTGTTAAAGCAAAGGAGACATGTATTATGAAATATGAACGATATATAAAGTTGATTGCTACCACGATGATATGCATGATGTTTGTATGTGGGTGTGGATCAAGCCAACCGAAAAAGGAACAAGTGAAAGTAATGGAGAATGGAACTGAAACTCCAACTCCAAGCATAACTTATGAAACTAATAAAAATATTACATTTGACGGACTGAATGAACAGACGGAATTATCGATTTACTCCATTGATAGCCAGTCATCTCAAGTAATATCGATTACGGCGATGGTCGATGGGGAAGAAAAGATTACACCACAAATCATTGTGGACAAAGTGGTTGAAGCTATGGGAGATGTTGCAGTAACTATTGGCATTGATAGTGTAACGACAAAAGATAGCGCGGTAATCGTTAGCTTTCAAGAGGATCAGCCGCCAGTCACAGATGTTGATAGCTCGATAGAAAAAGAAATCCTTGATGCGATTGCGCAAAGTTTAATTGATAATCTTCCAGAATACAACAAAGTGATTTATCGGGTGATGGGAAAAGCTTACACTTCCGATCACATTACGATGGGACTAGATGAAATATATATGCAATATAAATAAGAAATAGAGACGATTGGGCTGTTGAAAGTTATGCTTTTGGATGGGGTTACTTAAAAAAGAATAACTATTGACAGCCTTGTTCTATTTTAAGCATTACATAGAGAGAGTATCAGATACGTTAGAAAGTTTGATATAATACACAATAGAAACTTAAAAGGATCTAGGAACATTCACAGTGTTTGTTGTGATAATTCTTGCAATACCGTACAATAATAGATATAATAGATGAATAATGCTTGGCAGATAAGGCCGGAAGGAAATAACATGAGCAAAATTATCGTAATCGGTGGTGGAGCGGCTGGAATGATGGCAGCTATCATGGCAGCAAAGCAGCATCACGATGTTATCTTATTAGAAAAGAACGAAAAGTTAGGAAAGAAAATTTACATTACGGGAAAAGGCCGCTGTAACATTACGAATTCATCTGATATTGATGTTATCTTTAAGAATGTTGTTACAAATTCTAAGTTTTTATACAGTTCTCTATATTCGTTTACGAATGATGATACAATCCAGTTTTTTGAAGAGAATGGATTAAGAACAAAGGTTGAACGAGGAAACCGAGTTTTCCCGGTCTCCGATCATTCCTCGGATGTTATATCAACACTTGATCGATGTATGAGAAAACTGGGAGTCGATATTCGACTTAATACGGAAGTAAAAGATGTCCTTGTAAATGATGAAAAGGTATTTACTGGGGTGAAACTCTGCAATGGAAGTAAGCTGACTGCAGATGCATGTATTGTTGCAACGGGTGGTTTGTCTTACCCGACGACTGGATCTACTGGTGATGGGTATCGATTCGCGAAAGAGGTCGGTCATAATATTACACCACGGTATCCATCTCTAGTATCTATTCACCTTGCGGATTATGAAGCAAGTGCATTACAAGGTCTTACTTTGAAGAATATCGAAGTTAAAGTAGATGTAAAAAGCTTGAAAAAGCAGGAAGAGTCAGATGATACTGGTAAAAAGAAAAAGAACAAGTTGAAAGTTGGAAAAGAACTATATTCAGCATTTGGTGATATGCTATTTACGCATTTTGGTATCAGTGGACCAGTTATTCTTAGTGGTACCAGTATGCTTTTAAAATATTTAAATGAATGTGAAATGGAAGTTCATATTGATTTAAAACCAGCATTGAAAGCAGAACAGTTAGATGCAAGAATTTTGAGGGATTTTGGAGAGATTAAGAATAAGCAATTTAAAAATTCTCTCGAACACTTATTGCCACAAAAAATGATTGGAACTATAATAAAGCTAAGCGGAATTCCGGAGGAAAAGCAAGTAAATGCGATTACAAAGGAAGAACGTCAAAGATTGGTTGAGTCCATGAAGAATCTCACATTTACAATCGAGCGTTTTGGTGGCTTTAATGAAGCAGTCATCACAAAAGGTGGAATCGATGTGAAAGAAATTGATCCAACGACAATGGAATCGAAACTTGCTAAAGGGTTATATTTTGCAGGTGAGGTTTTAGATTTAGATGCTTTAACAGGTGGATATAATCTACAGATTGCATGGTCGACAGGAGCCGCAGCTGGACAACATGTCTGTGAGCAAAAAAATTAATATAGGGTAACAATGGAGGAAGCGATGAAAAACTATAGTATTGCAATAGATGGGCCTGCAGGCGCTGGTAAAAGTACGATAGCTAAGTTGATAGCAAAGAAATTAGGATTTATATATATTGATACAGGTGCAATGTATCGTGCAATGGGATTATATTTGTCTCAAAATCAGATTTCGGTGGAAGATGAAGCACAGATTTTAGATGCTTGCAAAAAGGTAGATATTTCAATTACATTTGAGAATGAAGTTCAGCAGGTAATCCTAAATGGTGAAAATGTAACTGGTATGATCCGTTCTCCAGAAGCGTCTCTAATGGCTTCCAATTGTTCTGCATTAAAGCCAATCCGTGAAAAATTAGTAGAACTACAGCAAAAACTTGCAGCGAAGACGAGCGTAGTAATGGACGGTAGAGATATTGGGACAAAGGTTTTACCAAATGCAAATTTAAAGATTTATTTAACTGCAAGCAGTGCAGTACGCGCGAAACGTCGTTATGATGAGATGGTAGCAGGTGGACAAGAATGTGATCTTGTTGAGATTGAAGCTGCAATCATCGATCGTGATTACCGTGATATGCATCGTGAAAATTCTCCATTAGTACAGGCAGAAGATGCAGTATTACTTGATAGTTCCGATATGAATATAGATGAAGTAGTTGATCAGGTCATCAAGATGTTTCAAGCGAATATCGCTTAACATCTTGATGGTTTCTATAGAGGGAGAGTTAAATGAAGGTAACATTGGCAAAAACAGCAGGTTTTTGTTTTGGTGTTCAGCGTGCAGTTGAAAAAGTGTACGAAGAAATATCAAAAGAAAACAAGGTTTATACGTATGGACCAATAATTCACAATGAAGAAGTTGTCAAAGATTTGGAAAGTAAGGGAGTTTGCGTAGTTAAAGATGCCCATGAATTGAAAAATCTTGACAAGGGTACAATAGTGATAAGATCTCACGGACTTGGAAAAGAAGTTTATGATGAGATAGAACAATATAAGGAAGATGGAAATCAAAAGTTTTCTATCGTGGATGCAACTTGCCCATTTGTTCTAAAAATTCATAGAATTGTGGAAGAGCAGAGTAAATTGGGACGTCATATCATAATCATTGGCGATAAGGAACATCCGGAAGTACAGGGAATCATGGGATGGTGCCACAGCAAGCCTTCTGTGATCGACTCTGTGGAAGAAGTCGATAAAATGTCACTTTCTTCGAACGAAAAAGTGTGTATTGTAGCCCAAACGACATTTAATTACAAGAAATTTGAAGAATTAGTTGAAATTATTGCAAAAAAGGGTTATGATATACTTGTTCTAAATACGATATGCAATGCAACTGAAGAAAGGCAAACAGAAGCAAGAGAACTTGCAGGCAATTCTGAAGCAATGATTGTAATCGGTGGAAAGCATAGTTCAAATACTAGAAAGCTTTATGAAATTTCTAAAAAGGAATGTGCAAATACTTACTATATACAGAAACTTATTGACCTGGATTTAAATCAACTTAAATCTTTTCGTAGCGTAGGTATTACTGCAGGGGCTTCAACCCCAAACAATATTATCAAGGAGGTTCATACTAGAATGTCAGAAATGAGTTTTGAACAATTATTGGAGGAGTCATTAGTAACAATACACAACGGAGAGGTAGTCGATGGTACAGT
>JAQXNU010000222.1 GCA_029098165.1 Clostridiales bacterium | reverse complement strand
CGCTGTTTTATATCAAACATTGCCTGATCCGCGAGCTTGAGATAATCATCTAGTCCATGTTGGCGATCCACCGTGCCGTGCCAGTAACCGATACTGATGGAAATCTCGTATGGTTTCTCTGAAACCTCATTATATGCTTTTAGATAGGATTGAATTCCTTTTTCTAAGAGAAGGACATCTGTTTTACTGTAGTTACCAACGCCAAGTAAGATAAATTCATCACCACCATAACGAAAACATTTTTCTGACTGATTACATACGCGCTGAAAGGCAACTGCACAGATCTGTATGGCATTATCGCCTTCGATGTGTCCGAAGTTATCGTTAATGCTTTTTAGGTTATTTAAATCACCCATGATAATCAGAAGTTCCTTCTGTTCATGTAATGCTGTTTCATAAATAGAATCACTATATTTCATATAACCGTTACGGTTGAATATCTTTGTTAGACTATCGATTTGTGCATACTCTTCTAGTTGCTGATTGGACCATTTATAATTGTTCTTTACACGTAAGTTTTCAAAAGCAATCCCCACGGTACGAATCCAGTCACGATAATTTTTTGGTATGCAATTCGCACTTGAATACGAAATTGTAGTATAACCAAAACAACGGTCTTGAAAATGGAGTGGATTAAAAAAGTAAACTGATGGCTTTTCCCGTTCCTTCCAAAGATCTGGATGCATGATGGAAGATGGGAAGAAACTATTTTCAATTCCTTTTGAGTTCCTATCGTCGTGAATTTTTAGATGCATCTTTGGAGTATAGCTATTACTATTGTAATTTTGGGAGGCCTCATAGCTACATCCTACATAGTCCCAGTTATCACATAAGGAGAGACTAAACTGTTCATAGTTCTCAATCAGTTCCGTATAAGACATAATACGTTCTAACAGAGAGTTCAAATTGTCTGCAGATATCAGTTCTTCCATCATGTAATTATATGTATTGTAAAAGGTATCAATAAAATTACTATTGAGCTGATTGATTTTAGAACACTCAAAATCGTAATCCAATGGGCAACCACAGCTTTCTCGTGGAAGCAGACGTGAGGTCGTATCTAGTGGTGTAGAGTTGGGGAGGTTATCCAATGCTTCGATTAGGCGTGTTACTGCATAATGTCCAAATTCTCTTGTATTATGCTCCATCGTAGTCAAGGTCGGTTTACACATGATCCCGCCTGGTTGTGCATCAAAACCAGTGACTGCAATATCTTCTGGAATTCGTATATGACGAATTCTAAGTGCATCACAGATACCAACAGCAGAGGCATCACATGCACAAATTAAAGCTTGAGGTAATTGTGGCAGCTCATTTAACATTCGATTAACAATGAGTTCCCCATCCGTATACCAAAAATCACCGAAGAAAATCTGATTATCATTAACCGGAAGATTGTGTTTTTTTAGAGCATTTATATAACCTTTTAGACGACGCATTGCATGTGGATGCTCTTTAGGACCAGTTAAAAAAGCAAGGTTGGTAAGATGGTGGTCATCGATGAGATGGTCGATCATCTTTTCTATCGAGGTGACATCATCAAATTCAAGATTAATATACTCTTCTATATAATAGTCTAGGCAGATGACAGGACCATTAAACTTAGTTTGAATTTCATGATTAATATGATCAAGAACACTAGGAATTCTAATTGTATTGGGTAGTAAGATGATACCGTCTAATAGGTCATAATTTATTAAGTTATAAATATTACATTCACCAGTTTGGTAAACTGTCTGGGCATATTCTTTTATAAACATGGAAAAAACTGCAATGTCAAAGTTTTGAGCAAAAGCAGTTTCACAAATTCCTCTCATAATATCGGCCTCATGAGGAAGTTCGATTTCTCCGGCAATTACGCCAATAAGCTTTCGTTGCTTTTTCATATTAATTCCTCCAGAATATCAATATGACTATTATATACCATAAATTGACAATATACAACATCTATTACAAATAAATAAGGGAATACGTTTTTGAATGAAAGATAAAGGAAAATATATCATTGACAGAAAATTCCTAAAAATGTAATATAATAATCGAAATGCTAGACGATAGAAGGAGCAAGTCATTATGAAAACTATATTTCATACACAAAACAAATATCTAAATATAATGGGTACGTTACTTCTGATTTTAATCATTTGCTTTATTGTATATCAAATAGGTCATATGGTAGGTTACAATGTTACCATGAGTCAGTATAAATGAAGAAAAAATGTATAGAGGAAGTGTAAGGGTATCTATCAGAAGGATACAGAACAGCTGATAAGAGAGCAGGTGCACCCAGATAAGGAGGAAGCTATGAAGGTAGAGATGAAAAGCGAGATTTTACCTAAACTAAATGAACAAATGATCCATAACGAAGAAGAAATATGGAGAGTTAAATTGCCTGTAGATTATCGTCAATTTTTAATGGATTCGAACGGTGGTGTTCCCGATAAAAGAGAATTCTGTTTTGGTAATCGTAAGTATATGATAGTTAGCTTCTTATGCATATTAGAAGATTCGGAACATAATAAGAATGGCCATTATGATATCGATGTTGTGCTTAGTCAGATAGAAGATCGATTGACAGATAATGAGGATTTAGTTGGATGCGACTTGTTGCCGATAGCAGAATTATTTGCTGGGGATTATTTGTGCCTAGATTTTAATGAAAGTAATGATAATCCTAGTATATGTGTTTGGAACCATGAAGAGTCAGGGGAGCTTGAACCAGTAACATATAAGGTGGCAGATACATTTACTGAGTTTGTTCAAATGTTAGAATAAATGATGTCACCACATAAGATTACAAATTTCTATTCTTTTATAGTCTGAATTATAAGAACTAATGCATACCTAGAACTTGATGGACAAGAATTGAGAAGACAGTACATATTTGAGTTACCAGCAAGTAATGCTGATTAAAGTAAAATCGATAATTATAAAAGAAATGCATCCTAATATGATATAATACAAAAGTTACGGAGGAACTACAGTGATAGAATTAAATCCTAAAATCAAACAAGCATTAATTGAAATAAATTTTATTAAGAGATATGAAGAACTATCAAACGAATTTAATGCAGAAAGAACACCATTAAGTCATCGATTAGAATATATTGATGGTGAGGAGATTATGGAAATGATTCAAGATTTGGGATATTCTCCGTTATTTGATCGTAAAGAAAAGTTTTATAAAATTAGAGAAGAACAAACTGAAAAGTATACGTTTGGAGTTCATATTATTTTACGAGGCGGAATGGCTGATTTCGTTTGGGTAGTTAGAGAGAATGGTGAATTACTCCTTGGAGAACCTTGGGGGATTTATCCAAGAATACTGGTAAATATCAATTACAGAATAAAGAATCCAATTTTTGGAACATATGAGGATTTAGAGCAAATATTAAAAATCACATTTCGGATGTATGAAGATTTTAAGAACGTATTGTCTGGTTATTAATCAGAAATTATATACAATAGATTTGGCCATACGTTAGGGCTACACAATCTAAAAAGTTTTTATTCGTTTATTAATTAACAGTTGTGGCTGTTGCGAAGC
>JAQXNU010000221.1 GCA_029098165.1 Clostridiales bacterium | reverse complement strand
GGTCACGCAGCAGACTTGATTAATATCAAGCTGATGAAGACCGGAGGAATCCATAATGCATTAAAAATCTGTGAAATTGCAGAACTCTATAATGTTCAGTGCATGATTGGATGTATGTTGGAAAGTAAGATCAGTGTCAGTGCAGCGGCTCATTTGGCTGGTGCAAAACGTAATATTACGATGGCTGATTTAGACGGCCCATCTCTTTGTAAGATTGATCCATATGAAGGTGGACCACAATACATTGCAAATCAGATTATATTAAATGAAACTCCAGGTTTGGGTATCTTGAATGCTCCATGTTTTAAGTGATTCTTAGTTCCTGCTAATGGAATGATTCTTCTGATGATATCAATCAGGGAATCAATTAGCTTTGAATTAGAATAGATTTACTAAAAAAGAGATTTGAGGAGGAATGTTATGAAAAAAAGACTGGTAACGTTAGGATTATGTCTTACCATGGTAGTTTCACTTTTTAGTGGCTGCGGTAAGAAGAGTGGCTCAGGCAACGGTAACAAATATCGTCAGCTTTACACTGGTGAAGTATCCACATTGAATTATCTTGTTACTTCAACAACTAATGATTTTGAGCTTAGTGCAAATGTAATTGATACTTTAGTTGAGTATGATTCTTATGGTAATGTTCAACCATCCTTAGCAGAAAAATGGGAAATGAGTGATGATGGTCTTACTTATACCTTCCATCTTCGTAAAGGTCAGAAATGGGTGGACTATCAAGGGAAAGAAGTTGCTGACCTAACAGCAAATGACTTTGTAAGTGCCATGAAATACATATTAACACCAGAATATGAGTCATCAACAGCAGAACTTCTATTTGGCGTTATAGCAAATGCAGAAGAATATTATAACGGGGACGTTACAGATTTCTCACAGGTTGGTGTAAAGGCTCTTGATGAGAATACGGTAGAATATACATTAGCAGCACCTTGTCCATATTTCTTGTCTTCTTTAACTTATGTATGTTATATGCCAGCATATGGTCCTAAGTTAGAGGAGTTGGGAAAAGATTTTGGTGTGGCTACTGGTCCTGATACTTTGTACTACTGTGGTGCTTATCGTTTATCTGAGTTCAAACCACAGGAAAAACGTGTCTTAACTAAGAATAAGAGCAACTGGGATAAAGATAAAGTTTACATTGAAACTTTAGAGTATAAATATAATAAAGAAGCAGCAACACTTGGACCAACTATGGCAGAACGTAATGAGGTTGATTATGCAACCATCGGTTCTGATATCTTAGATGAATGGTTAAATGACTCTACAAAGAGCGCAATCGTTACACGTGGTCGTGTCAAAGCTGATTACTCTTACTTCTATTCCTTTAACTATGATCCTCAGTTTGGTGCAGAGTATGAACCAGACAACTGGAAAATCGCAGTTAACAACGAAAACTTCCGTCAGGCAATGATGGCTTCTCTTGATCGTATCAAAGCCTTAAGTGTTTCTGAACCAAATGAGCCACAGACTTTACTTCAGAATACAATCACACCAAAGACATTTGTTACTTTAAATGGTAAAGACTATACTCAGTTTGGTGAGTTAGCTACGATTGTAAACCGAGATAGTTTTGATGCAGCAAAGGCAGTTGAATACAGAGATAAGGCGAAGGAAGAATTAACGGCTGCAGGGGCTAAGTTCCCAATTAAAGTATTAATGAAATACAATCCAACTGATAGTGACTGGGGTTCTGAGTGTGTCGTTGTAGAACAGCAGATGGAAGGTGTTCTTGGTTCTGATTTCATTGATATCATCGTGGAAGCAGGTCCATCTCAGAACTTCTTATCTGAGGTACGTCGTAATGGTAATTATGCATTTATGAAGTGTAACTGGGGTGCAGACTATGCAGATCCTGATACATTTACGGATCCAATGGGCCCAGATAATAGTTACAACTTCCTTGACACGACAATAGCAGAAGGTACCGCTACCGCTGCAACTGCACAGGGCTATTTTGATCTAATCGATAAAGCAAAAGCAATCACAACAGATTTAGAGGCACGATACAATGCTTATGCAGAAGCAGAAAGTTATTTGATCAATCATGCGCTTGTGATTCCTTATGGTGTAAGTGCTGCATCTCACCAAGTAACAAAGATTAATTTATATGAAGGTCAGTATGCAAGCTTTGGTGTATCCTTACTTCGTTATAAAGGTCAGCGTTTATCCGAAAAGAGCATTACAAAGGAACAATATGAAGAGAATAAAGCTGCTTGGGAAAAAGAATTTACGAAATAAGTCATTACAATGGGTGGACTGTCTAGTCGTCCACCCTATTTTAAACAGTCATTATGCTTTCAAGTAATCAAATTTAGATTTGATCATTTGAAAACATAATGAAGATAAGGAGTTTGCGTATGGTTAAGTATTTATTGAAGCGATTAGGGCGTTCTATTCTGACACTCATCATCATCATAACAATTGTATTTTCGTTGTTGCGATTGATGCCTATTGAGGGTTATTTTCAAAACTTTGAGAAACTGACAGAAGCGCAGATACAAGCAGGACTAGAGAATATGGGGCTAAATGACCCATTACCGGTACAGCTGTTTAATTTCTTTAAAAAAGCGGTCCGTGGTGATTTTGGTGAATCCAGAACTTATATGGCAAATGTGCCAGTAATGAAGATTATTAAAGAGAAGATTCCAATCTCTATGGAATTAGGTATCACATCAATCTTGATTTCCATGCTATTAGGGTTACCACTTGGTATTTTAATGGCTCGTTCGAAGGGAAAGTTTTGGGATAAACTCGGAACGGGATTTATCGTATTTATTCAGGCGGTGCCGGCGGTAGTGTATTACCTGTTTATTCAGATTTTTGGTACCGAATGGTTCGGACTAGGAACCTTGTTTGATCGAGACAATCTTTCCACCTATATCCTTCCGATTCTTTCGATGGCGATTGGTAATATTGCTTATTATGCGATGTGGCTTCGCCGCTATATGGTTGATGAATGTAACAAAGATTATGTCAGACTTGCCAGAGCGAAGGGATTAACTCAGGGACAGATTATGTCAAAGCATGTTTTTCGTAATGCCTTTGTTCCTATGGTTCAGTACATACCTAGTTCTATCTTAAATACGATGATTGGTTCTATCTATATTGAATCGTTATATAGTATCCCAGGCATGGGCGGTCTTTTAGTAGATGTGATACAGAAACAGGATAACAATATGATCCAAGGTCTCGTTATCATTTTTGCAACCGTTGGTATCATTGGATTGATCCTGGGTGACTTTTTAATGTGTATTGTCGATCCTAGAATCAGCCTGACGAAAAAAGGAGGTGCTCGATAATGTCACTTCGTGAAATGGAAACAAAGAAATTGGGAGAGAGCCTCAATAACGATTTAATAAAAAAATTAGATAAAGATATGGAGCAAAAAGGTAAGATACAGCATGACTATAAAGACTTACCGGAAGATGAACTTTTTACGTTTGCAGAGTATGACGAATCGGCCGGAGAACGCAGTGGCTATTCCAACTATTCTTATTGGCGTTCCACGGTTCAGGTCTTCTTTAAGAACAAATTAGCAGTAGCTTTACTTTGTGTTGTACTTGGTATTTTACTATTTACAATCATTCAGCCATTTTTACCTGGACAGAAGCCTCCAAACCGTATTTATGATGACCCGGTAACTGGAATTCAGATTCGTAACCAGGCACCAAATTCAGAATTCTGGTTTGGTAC
>JAQXNU010000220.1 GCA_029098165.1 Clostridiales bacterium | reverse complement strand
TAATCTCAACCGAGTTAAAAGCACAAAAGAATTTGTCCTCGATGTATTTAGATGAGGCATTGGTAAGTTCTAAAATACTCTCAGATTTTATTGGAAACAGTTATCAAATAACTAAGATGGATACCTATTTGACTTCAATAGAGGATATGATTCAAGGAAATGATTTTATCTTAGGATGTGGTATTTGGTTTGAACCAAATGTTTATGATAAAAATGAAAAATATGTAGGACCATACATTTATCGAGATAACAATCAGCTGGTTACGACTTATGACTATAGTAATGCGGCATATGACTATTTATCACAGGAATATTACATAGTGGCAAAAGATACAAAAGAATCAGCGATTACAGATCCGTATTATGATGCGACAATGGATAAGACGATATCCACTTGTACCACACCTATTTTCGACAATAATGGTACTTTTATTGGATGCGTTACGGTTGATATGGAACTATCTAATATACAAGCACTTATTATGAATATGGAATTTGGAGAAGGTAATGAGGCAGAATTATTAACTGGATCAGGTACTTATATTATGTCTCAAGATGATACAAAAGTTAAGAATATGGAGAGTATCATCAACAGTAAGAACGCTTCCTTAGCAAAAGCTGGTGAACAGTTACTGTCAGGGAATAAAGGAGTAGTATTCTATGAAAATGAAAAAAAGGAGTATCGACTTTATTATGATACTTTTGATTTGACTGGCTGGAAACTAATGATATCCATACCAGAGTCAGATTTAGCAATTCCAATAAAAAACCTAAGCATACAATTAATTGTGATATGCGTATTATCATTAATCTTTGTTAGCGTAATCATTGTATTGATTGCGAGAGGTATTTCTAAAAAGATTAAGAAAGTAGAGGAATTGGCGAAAGCTCTTTCGGATGGAGATTTTACCACAGAATCTCTTGAGATTAATACAGAAGATGAGATTGGTCAGATGAGCAGAGCTTTAAATACAATGTATGACAATAATAAAAAGATCATCACAGACATCTCAGGACATGCTCAAAGTATTGATTGC
This sequence comes from Clostridiales bacterium, assembly GCA_029098165.1. Taxonomy (GTDB): domain Bacteria; phylum Bacillota; class Clostridia; order Lachnospirales; family Lachnospiraceae; genus Lachnoclostridium. The sequence goes on along the minus strand of JAQXNU010000220.1, from coordinate 15,383 downwards.
TCCAGTCAAAAGCTTTCGGATTCCGCAAATAACCTCACCAAGGAATTTAATGATATTGAGATTTATCTAAGCCACGTAAATGAAGATATGATGTCAGCAAGTGCTGCTACAGAAGAAGTAAATGCCTCCACAGAGGAAGTAAATGCTTCGGTTAATATTTTAGCTAATGCAACCAGTGATAGTAGACATATGGCAGCAGAAATTCAAAATCGTGCAAAAGAAATCGGAGAAAATGCAAAGATATCTTATGATAACGCAATTGAGTTATCAGTAGCTTATGAAAAGCGTCTTCAGGACAGTATTGATAATGCAAAAGTTGTAACGGATATTGAAAAATTGGCAGCAGTCATCTCAGGAATTGCGGAACAGATTAATCTGTTATCCTTAAATGCTTCCATTGAAGCTGCAAGAGCTGGTGAGAGTGGTCGTGGATTTGCAGTTGTTGCTGCGGAAATTGGTAAACTTGCAAATGAGACTGCAACTGCGGTTGGACAGATTCAGGGAACCATTCAGACTGTACAAGGAGCATTTACAGGATTAACGGAGGAATCCTCTTCCCTATTAAGCTTTATTCAACAGACAGTAACTCCAGATTATGAGAAATTTGTAGGAATCGCAAGACAGTATCAAGAGGATGCAGTTGCAATTCAAACCAATGCTAACAATATCTTTGAAATGTCAGAAAGTGTACGAACCATTATGAATGAGGTGAGTTCAGCAATTCAGAGTGTTGCGGAATCGACACAGAATACGGCAGAAAACAGTGGAAAAGTAATGGAAGCGGCGGACCGTATCGCAGGAGTTGTCGAGGAAGTGTCCAGTATGGCAGATATGGAAAATCAGGTTTCACAAGAGTTAAACGAGGTTGTAAGTCGATTTAAATTTGAGTAGAGAAATATTAGAAATGGCTTTTGATGAGTAGAGGCTCATCAAGAGCCATTTTTTCTTATTTTATGGATTAGAAAGAGTGTACTAGGTATAAAAAAATCTTTATGTTCTGCCCGAAAGACGTTATAATGTACCTATCTTAGTGTGATCAAAATGTAATGTTAGAGGAGTTTATATGAAGAGAGTAGAACATGTGGACAAGTACTATACTTGTTTGGAATCAATACAACGTAAATTTGACCGATTTGCAAGAAAATATCCAGTACAAACTGATAGTATACAAGCATATGAAGAGTGGGCAGCCAAAGCAAGATTTAATCTAGAGCATCTTCTTGGATTGGATAAGATGGAGGACTGTAATCTTGATGCTCAACTGTTAGAGACAACAGAACTTGAGGGGAAAATGAAACGGGAAAAAATGATTATCCAGGTCGAGCCGGGTGTTTATATGCCGTTTTATATTATTTATCCATCCAAGGATACACAGAAATACATAGGTATTAATGATAACAAAAAACCAGCATGTATGATCGCTCCTCATGGACATCAGGGCGGGGGTAAAGAATCGATTGCAGGACGCAGGGAAATTCCTGCAATTTCTGACGCAATTCATAAGTTTCATTATGATTATGGTATGCAACTCGCAAAAAAAGGCTATATTACCATATGTCCTGATGCACGTGGATATGCAGAACGAAGAGAACAGGCATTTCAAAAGGATGAAGAGGCAAGCTATCTAGCAGGGACCTGTTATCATCTTGCTCATATGGCGGAGCCTCTGGGAATGACGATTATGGGAATGCTAGTATGGGATTTGATGCGACTTGTGGATTATGTATATGAGCGCGATGATTTTGACGTAACAGAACTTGGATTTGTAGGTTTTTCTGGAGGTGGAATGCAGACCTTATATACGGCGGCTTTGGATGAGCGTATTCAGAAAGTTGTAATCAGCGGTTATTTATATGGGTTCCGAGATTCTCATTTATTCTTGAATGGGAACTGTAACTGCAATTATGTTCCTCGTTTATGGGAGTACTACGACTGTGGTGATATCGGATCATTGTTATGTCCACGTCAGGTCATCATTCAAAGCTGTAAGGAAGATCATCTAAATGGTCCAAGAGGCCTAGCGAATGTATTTGAACAATTAGAGATCATGAATGATGCATATGCGCTTTATCAGGCTCAGGATAATCTGAAAGTCGATCTTAGAGAGGGAGGTCATTGTTTCCATCCGGAGGTTATAGGAATAATATAGGAAAATGGATCCCTAATATTGGAATGTTTATGAACTATCACTATTGAAGAATATGCAAAAACGATGGTATAATCATGGTAACATTTTAGCTTAGTGAATATGATAATATATAAAATTAATTCGAAAGAAAATAAGGTACGAAAATGCCCATTGTCTCGTAATTGGTGCAGGAATAAGAATTGTTATGAATCTTTTACTTTAAGGGAGGAATAAGAATGAATATCAATAAAGAAGAGTTTCGGGAAGATGTCGAGAACTATCTAAAGAATCTTTTCCGCCGAAATGTTAGTGAGGCAACACAACAACAGATTTTTCAAGCGGTCGCTTATGCAATAAAGGATGTTATTGTAGAACAATGGATGGCAACTCACAAGAAATTTGAGCAGGAAGATGCTAAAGTCGTGTATTATTTGTCGATGGAATTCCTTATGGGGCGTGCCTTAGGAAATATAGTAATTAATTTAAAGGCGGATAAGGTAGTTCGTGAAGTATTAGATGAATTAGGATTAGACTTAAATGTGATCGAAGATTTAGAACCAGATGCAGCGTTAGGTAATGGTGGTTTAGGAAGATTGGCAGCATGCTTTTTGGATTCCTTAGCAACCTTAAATTATCCGGCATATGGATGTGGCATTCGTTATAAGTATGGAATGTTTGAACAGAAGATCGAAAATGGATATCAAGTTGAAGTACCAGATTACTGGCTAAAGAATGGTAATCCGTTTGAGATGAAGCGTGCAGAATATGCTCAAGAGGTACGATTTGGAGGGTATGTTCGTGTCATAAAAGACCAGAATGGACGGGAACATTTTGTTCAAGAGAATTATCAGTCGGTATTGGCAATTCCTTATGATCTTCCTGTTGTCGGGTATGGCAATAATGTAGTGGATACCTTGAGAATTTGGGACGCGGAAGCTATTAATACCTTTAATCTGGATTCATTTGATAAAGGAGATTATCAGAAAGCAGTGGAACAGGAAAATCTTGCGCGTACCATCTGTGAAGTCCTCTATCCGAATGATAATCATTATGCAGGAAAAGAACTGCGTTTAAAACAGCAATATTTCTTTGTTTCTGCTAGCATTCAGCGTGCAGTGAAAAAATATATGGAACATCATACCGACATTAAGAAGTTGCACGAGAAAGTCTGCTTCCAACTTAACGATACTCATCCAACCGTTACGATACCAGAACTTATGAGAATTTTGATGGATGAATATTATCTGACCTGGGATGAAGCATGGGAAGTAACGACAAAGTCATGTGCATATACAAACCATACGATTATGTCAGAAGCGCTTGAGAAATGGCCACAAGACCTCTTTCAGAAGTTATTGCCAAGAATTTATCAGATTGTTGAGGAAATTAACCGTAGATTTATATTGCTGATTCAACAACGTTATCCTGGAAACCAAAAAAAAATCGAAAAGATGGCAATCATGTATGATGGTCAGATAAAGATGGCACATTTGGCTATTGTAGCAGGATTTTCAGTCAATGGAGTTGCTCAACTTCATACAGAAATCTTAAAGAATCAACAGCTAAAAGATTTCTATGAACTTTGGCCTGAGAAATTTAACAACAAGACCAATGGTATCACGCAACGACGATTTTTACTTCATGGGAATCCAGAATTAGCGCAGTGGGTAACTAAGCGAATTGGAGATGGATGGATTACCGATTTGTCTTTAATGGAAAAACTATTGCCATATGCTGAATCAGAAGAAGACCAAAAAGAATTTATGAGGATTAAGTTTAACAATAAAGTTCGCCTTGCAGAATACATTAAGAAACATAATGGAATAGATGTTGATCCTAACTCTATCTTTGATGTTCAGGTTAAGAGATTGCATGAATATAAACGACAGCTGCTTAACATATTACATGTCATGTATCTGTATAATCAATTGAAAGAGAATCCTCAGATGGAATTTACGCCTCGTACGTTTATCTTTGGAGCAAAGGCAAGTGCTGGTTATCGCCGTGCCAAGGCTATCATTAAACTGATCAACAGTGTTGGTGATGTAGTAAATAACGATATGTCTATTCAGGGCAAGATTAAAGTTGTATTTATTGAGAATTACCGTGTGTCTAATGCAGAAATGATTTTTGCGGCAGCAGATGTATCCGAACAGATTTCTACGGCTAGTAAAGAAGCAAGTGGAACCGGTAATATGAAGTTTATGTTAAATGGTGCTATTACATTAGGAACCATGGATGGCGCAAATGTAGAAATTGTAGAAGAAGCAGGTGCTGAGAATGAGATCATCTTTGGATTAAGTTCTGATGAAGTCATTGCGTATGAACAGAATGGCAATTACCGTCCAAGAGATATCTATGAATCCGACTATGAGATAAGAAAAGTAGTGGATCAGTTAGTGAATGGATATTATTGTTCCGAGAAGACTGAGATCTTTAGAGAATTATATAATTCTCTGTTGGATTCGAATGGATATGAAAAAGCGGATCAATATTTTATCTTAAAAGATTTCCGTTCTTATGCAGAAGCTCAAAAACGAGTAGAAATTGCGTATAAAGACTCCTCAGCATGGGCAAAATCTGCTATAATAAATGTGGCGAAGAGTGGAAAATTCTCGTCAGATCGAACAATTGAAGAATACGTGAAAGATATCTGGCATCTTGAGAAGGTTCAAGTTCAGGTGTAAGAGGAAAGTTAGAAGATGAAAATAGAACTACCGTTAAAAGTGAATCAGATTATTAAAAGACTACAGTTCGCTGGCTACGAAGCTTATGCAGTTGGCGGATGTATTCGAGATTCTATTCTGAATCGAAGTCCGGAGGATTGGGATATAACGACTTCAGCTACGCCATATCAGGTAAAAGAGTTATTTGATCGAACTGTTGATACTGGAATTCAACATGGAACGGTAACAATTATGCTTGGAAAAGAGGGCTTTGAGGTTACAACCTATCGTGTCGATGGAGAATATGAAGATAACCGTCATCCAAAACAAGTGGAGTTTACAAACCAGCTGGTGGAGGATTTAAGACGACGCGATTTTACAATCAATGCGATGGCTTATAATGAAACTGATGGACTAGTAGATGCTTTTGGCGGATTAGAGGATTTAAGAGAAAGAAGAATAAAATGTGTTGGATGTGCAAAGGAACGTTTTGATGAAGATGCACTTCGTATTTTGCGTGCAATTCGTTTCTCTGCACAGCTTGACTTTACGATTGAAGAAGACACTTTGTTAGCAGTGAAAGAAAAGGCACAGAATCTCGACCATATCAGTGCCGAGCGTATTCGTGATGAACTTAATAAGTTATTATTAAGCAACCATCCGAAGAAGATGTTAGTGCTACAGGCAACGAAGATTACGGATGTTGTACTTCCAGAATTAAATGAGATGTTATCCTGTGATCAACAGAACCATCATCATATTTATACGGTTGGAATGCATTGTTTAGAGGCGGTGTCTTATTTTGCAAATAAGTACCCTATGAGACGTCAAGAAACAGATGTATATACAAAGAAAGAACAACTAATTTTAAGATGGACCTTATTATTACATGATGTAGCTAAGCCTTGTACTAAAACGATTGGAAAAGACTTGGAAGGTCATTTCTATGGACATGCTCCTAAAGGGGCTGATATGGCAAAGAAAATTCTGCAACGTTTAAAATTTGATAATGAGACAATTGATTATGTATATAAATTGATTTATTTCCATGATTATCGTTATAATTTGACGATGTACGATATGAGAAAGGCCATGAATATGATTGGCACCAATTATATGGAGATGTTATTCGAAGTCCAATTAGCAGACATTATGGCCCAGAACCCAGAATATCGTCCGGCAAAGATTGAGAATCTGAAAGAAGCTAAAAAGCTCTATCAGAAGGTGATGGAAAATGGGGACTGTGTAAATCTTAAGATGCTTGCGGTAAATGGAGCGGATCTAATTCAGGCAGGATATGAACCTGGAAAGAAAATCGGCGAAAAGCTTAATATGTTGTTACAAAAGGTACTAGAGCATCCAGAGTGGAATACGAAAGAACAATTATTAAAGATGATATAATTTGTGCATTATTTTTTCTAAAATCCTGCATGATTTCATTTTTTTTCTCATATGATTAGAAAGAAACTCCCTCTAGACGTTTTTTGGGGAGTATGTATTTTAGTCGGAGGGATGAAACGTGGAGGATAGAAGCCAAGAGGTTCTTCAAAGATATGAGTTTAAAATTTTTAATACATATCGCACTCGTGGTGCGTATGTATTAGAGACGGATCAAGGGCTGAAACTGCTCTGCGCTTATGAAGGTAGCGATAGTCGCCTTGAGTTTGAGGATTCTATGAAACAACAGCTTTGTATGAATGGGTATGATAAAGTAGATCTGTTTGTACGCAATAATCAGGGAACTGTAATTACATCAAATTCTGTTGGAGAAAAGTTCTTTATTAAAGAATGGTTTGATGGAGAAGAATGTAGTCTGAAGAAGGAAGATAAGATATTGCTAGCGGTTCGGAATCTTGCCAAACTTCATGATAGTATGGCGAATATGCAACTTACACAAGAGCAAAAGCAATGTTATGCTCAGAGCAATTTAATGGTCCTGATGGAGAAGCGAACAAGAGAATTAAAACGTGTAAAGAGTTATATTAGGGAAAGAAAGCAAAAAAGTGAGTTTGAAGTATATTATTTAAGTGTATGTGAGCATTTCTACAAAGATGCACTGAAGGCAATTGAAATATTAAGAGGGCTTCCGTATGAGGAGTTATTGACTCAGGCAATTGAGCAGGGCATGGTATGTCATGGAAGCTATACGTATCATAATATCTTTATTTTAAATGATTCCCAAGATAGTATCTTGTGTAAGGCTGCACAGTTTATGGAAGGAGATCTAGTAGCAACTACAAACTTTGAAAAGGCGGAATGTGGGCTACAGATCTTAGATCTTTACTATTTTATCCGAAAAGCGATGGAGAAGAATGATTGGAATCTGGATCTAGGTCTTAAGATGATTGAGCAGTATAAAAGTGAGCATGAACTTAAGGATGTGGAACAGAAACTTCTATATGTTTTGCTACTATATCCAGAGAAGTTTTGGAAGATTACTAATTACTATTATAATAGTAAAAAGTCATGGATTCCACAGAAAAATGTTCAGAAACTTCAAATATTAGGAGATCAGGTTGAGAGTAAAAATAAGTTTTTGAGAAGCATTATTACAAGTTGATAAACCGATGTATTTCAATTATAATGAGGGTGTATCTAAAATTGGATACACCCTTTTTAGCATAAGAGAAAATATGAGGTATAACTATGAAGTTAGAAAAACCAACGAACCTTTCAAAGTATGTAATCATAGGATTTATTGCTGCTTCTGTGCTTGCAATTTTTACAGTGGTTCTTATCAGCATATTGAAAAGTAATGCAACATCAGAGAAGAAAACAGTACAGCCATATGCTCCTAATTCTTCAGGAGTAGTAGAAAACAGTGAGAATGAAGTCTATACCACAGGAGTATTTTTAAGTGCAGATATTGTGAATAAACGTATTACTGTTTGTGATATCACCTCGAATGAGGAGGTTAGTTTTGTTTATTCTGGAACCACATCAATTATGGATAAATATGAACAGCCGATTACAGTCTCTCAGTTAGTAAAAGGACAAATCGTGAAATTGAATTACATAGCGAATACAAGAAGTCTCACGAAGTTGTCAGTATCGCAAGATATCTGGGAAAACATAGGGATTACGGATATAATCATCAACAAAAATGCTAAGATAATCTCCTATCTAGGAAATAATTATTCCTATAGTGAAGGTACCGTTGTTATATCCAATGGAAAACTCATCAGCATGGATGACATTATGTCATTGGACTATCTGACAATTCGAGGATGGGAAGAAAACATCTATTCTATCGTTGTAACAGGAGGACATGGTTATCTTGAATTAGCTGGTCAGGATTCTTTTATTGGTGGTACAATCTATGTTGGCACACAGCTTACCGAGCAGATTACGGAGAATATGAACTTACCAGTGCGAGAGGGGACTTATATTGTAACGGTTAAAAACAAGAAAACTCAAGGGTCAAAAGAAATCACGATTTTGCGTGATCAAACAAGTGTATGCGATATCAGAGAGTTTGCTTTAGCTGCAGTTGAGGAAGGCTCTGTTGTGTTTAATATTTCACCGAAAGGTGCAACTTTGTTAATTGATCAAGAGCTAACGGATTATTCGGGTCCTGTGACTTTAACAACAGGTGACCATGAGATTGAAGTATCTCTTGGAGGATATAAGACGTATACTGGAACGATAACCGTAGAGAAGGGGAATATCAGTACTTCGATCAGCTTACAGGAAAATGATAGTACCTCATCTAATGATTCTACAGGAGATGATAATTCTTCTTTTGACAATTCTTGGGAAGATAATACTTCTGAGGATGATACACCGGTTGTTGAGGATGATGACGAAGAAGAGGATGAAGATGAGGAGCTTGAAGAAAGTGACACGGAATACGATTACACTCAAGGAGAAGTACCATCTGGAGTAGATTCCTCTAAGACAATCACTATTTATTGGACTACAGGAGCGGATGTATATTTTAACGGTGAGTTTGTTGGTACGATTAAGGATGGTAAACTGACCGTACCAAAACAGTATGGGGAAATCGCGGTTGATTTAGTAATCGATGGCGATGGAGATACTCAGACAGTAACACATAATATCGTTGTTGAGAATGATGGACAGAATGTATCCTATCATTTTCCAGAGATATTTTAAGCAATAGAAAGAACGGGACTGTTTTTTCACAGCCCCGTTTTCTCTAGTTTAAGTACTTGAGGTTAAATTCATCCTCTGGAAGAGGTTTATCATAATAATATCCCTGAGCCATATAGCAACCGATGGACTTAAGAAACATCAACTGTTCATAAGTTTCCACACCTTCGCAGATTACTTCCATATCCAGTTCTTTGGCCATTCTCACTATATTGGAGATGACAATACGTTCTCGCTTATGCGTTGTCTTAGAGTGGAAGAAATCTTTATCAATTTTAAGTACCTTAAATGGTAGATCGCTTAAGAGATTTAATGAGGACAATCCAGAACCAAAGTCATCCATAGCTAATCCAAATCCAAGGCTGCGAATCTGCTGAAGGATATGAGTCCAATAACGATCACTATTACCAAAAGCACTTTCGGTTATCTCAACTTCAATCAGTTGAGGAGGAATGTTATACTTTTCAATGGTTGCCTGTAGACGGTCTGGAAGCGTATCTGTTTTAAAATGCTCTCGAGAAAAGTTAACTGAAATCGGGAATATTTTAATTCCTTGATCTAATTTTTCTTTTAAGTAGGCACCTACTTTATCAAGAACGAAGAAGTCAATTTGCGTGATAAATCCATTATCTTCAAACAAAGGTATAAAGGAACCAGGTGAGACAACACCGATACCTGGACGATTCCATCGAATTAATGCTTCAGCTCCACAAATCGTACCAGTATCAATGTTAACCTTTGGCTGATAGTAAACAGAAAATTCACCATTAGCAAGGGCATCTTCCATAACATCTTCAATATTCTTTCGTTCTATCAATGCAGAACGCATATGCTCATTAAAGAATTTATAGTTTTCTTTTCGAGTTTTTTGAGCATTCTTACGAGCAATATTAGCTCGGTCAACTGCAACAATCGCGGTATCATTTTCTGTTATCATATAAATACCGATCATAACATTTATCTTATAGGTATCTCCTTTTATAGAAGAGATTTGCTTTGACAAGGTCAGGATATTACGTGCTTTTTCTGATAGGTCATCAATCGTCTCATAAGGAAGTAGCAAGGTAAATTTATCTCCTGTGATTCGGCATAGGACACTATCTTTGCCACCAACCTCATTAAATATATTACATAACTGTTTTAAGATATCGTCTCCAGACTGATAGCCATAATTATCATTGATCAGTTTGAACTGAAAGATATCAGAGTATATCATGGCATAGGATTGCTCTGGATGTTCTTTTAAACGTTGATTTGCAACGGTTAAGAACGTATTAAAATTATATGCATTAGTTAGAATATCCTTTTGGGCAATAAAGTCCGCTTTTTGCATGGAGCGAAGTCGAATCAGATAACTGCTAATAATTTTTGATAATAAAGATAGTGAATCGATTTCATTTTTGAGCCATTTATGTGATTCATTGCAGATTCCAAAAGTAATAAATCCAACATCATGTGAATGATCACTGATTCCAAACTGGAAGATGGAATGTATGGATTTGACAATTGGGTATGAAGCCATTTCCTCGGATAAGGAAATAAGATCAGATAACTCGTCACTATATACGATTCCATTCTCTGCCTTTTTATAGAGGCATAAGTCTTCTATCCTATCTGATGGAAGTTCATGAATCAGATGGGATATCTTATAGGAAGGATCTAGATACCATTCATGAGTGATACATAGGTTCCTTTCTCCTCTACCATATTCAAAAATATAAATACAACTTAGGTTGTAGTAATTACCAATCAGGGAAAGCATCATATTGATCGAGATATCAATTTCCTTTGAATCAAATAGGATATCAATTGCATTAGCAATGATGGAACTGTCAACCAGGGAACGCTCATCATGGAGAGAAAGGTTTGTGTTCTCTTTTTGCTGGCCATACGAGTTACCTGATAAAGCTTTCATCGAGGAATCATAAAAACAAATCTGATCTTTTCCCTGCGATTTTGCATGACCGAGAGCAGTTACAGCATTATCGTATAAGGTATCAAAGCTGTTGCCATCGGATGGATATAACGCAATGCCAATGGAACAAGTAAGCTGGATATTAACTTCATCTCCCGTATAAATCTCATGGAATAGATTATTTGCATGTTTTGCCATGGCTTCGATTGCTGTAATGCTTGATGCATCATTTATAACCACAATGAATTCATCACCGCCGACACGGCTGATTAAATCTGTGGATGGAAAGAGTTTTTTTAGTTTTCCAGCGACGTCGATTAACACCGCATCACCAAATAAATGTCCGAGTTGTTTATTTAACTCAGAAAAGTTGTCGATATCAATGAAAAGAAAACCAAGAATGAGTGGTGTATCGATGGACGCAATTAATTCATTAACTTTGGAACAGATAGTAGTTAGATTATATAGCTTTGTTAAACCATCCTGTCCGGCTTTTTGTTTTAAAAGTTCAATCTCAAGTTTTTGTTCATTGATATTCGAGGTCTGTCCAATCACAGAGATTGGTGTATTTTCAGAGTCATATAGTTTGGTACCAGATAGCTCAAACCATACATACTCGTTCTTTTCATTACGAGCACGTATTTCAACCTCAATTTCTTTTTCATCTGTTGTCATAGAACTTATAAATTTAAGCATGCGATCCATATCATCGGGATGGATGATGTTACTTTGTTCAATCACATCTAGTAAAGGATGAAGAGTTTTTGCGCCAGTATATAAACCAAAATTCTCATCCGTTTTTGTTAACGTATCCGATTTGATATCATATTCCCAAATGGTATCGTTGGAATGCGATAATGCGATTCGATATCTTTGCTGTTCAAGTAAGAGGGAATCACGATTTTTATTAACTTTCATGGTATAAACTGTAGCAAAGAAAAATACACCTATTACCAGGAGAAAGATGATCAGTAAGACGGAGTTCATAAATTTGCGGGCAATTAAGATCATCGTTCTGGAATCCTGATCAAGTAAGGAAGATGGAGCTATGTGAATTAAAAATAAATTATCGATTACAGTTGGGGAGTAATATGCATAGGTATCAGTCTCATTTAATTTATAGTGAATGATACCACTTTTTTTATGTAACAGGTTGTCTTGAAAGGTATCTAGTCCATTTATTTTAAAGAAGGATGCACTCTTTAGAGCGTTAAAATAGTTTTTATTATCAAATTGTGCATTTGAAACCAACACTTTACCGGATGAATTGATCAAACAGCAAGAGCCGTTATATTCCGATGGGGCTAATTTAGCGAGCTTTTCAAAGTCTGCTATTGATAATTCTTTTACAATAACACCAAGATTAGCATTCTCATTACTGTAAGGGTAGAGAAAGAAGATCTGATCGGTAGTATTAGTTACAACTATGGAGCCAGTACGAAGGGAATCATAGTATTCCATTAATAAATTAGTATCTGCACTATAATTTTGTAGATCATCATAATTTTGAATCGAGACGATTTTTAGTGAATGATTTGATAATGCAGATAATTTATCCTTAAAGGCATCACTTGTATATGTAAGGTTATCAGCTTTTAATTGCAAAGTGATAGAATCAATATCCCTTATTACATTGGATAAGCGAATATCAAGATTGGTACGTGTGGTATTATTTACTTTTGATAATTTTGCATCTGCCTGTGATTCAAATTGCTCGTTAAGAGTGTTTGTATATGTATTATAATTAACAAGAAAAAATCCAAATAAGATTAAACTTGCAATGGCAACGATTACGGTTACTAAAGGTATCTTTTTCAAGTTGTTACCCCCTTGATCAATATAGTAATTATTATACATAGAAAAATGTCGAATGTAAATGAATATAATGGATCATTGTATTCTAATAAAACTCTAATATTGTATAGTATTGATTTTTTTTATGAGCACAGTTAAGATAGAGTTACATTAATTAAATAGTGTGTTATACGAAAGGTACAGGTGAATTAATATGGATCAGGATCCAAAAGAACTGAAAAAAATGGGTTCAAAAATTGGAAAGATAGTTGTTGCGGTAATTGTCTTAGCAATTATCATTGGAAATTCGATGTATACGATTGGCGAACAAGAACAGGCAGTAATAACTACATTTGGAAAACCTTCTTGCGTTAATGAACCAGGATTACATTTCAAAATACCGTTTATTCAACATGTTTCTTTAGTTGATACAACCATTAAGGGATTTTCTATCGGTTATGATCAGAACACTGGTGAGTCTATTGAAACGGAATCTCTGATGATTACAGTGGACTATAATTTTGTATTAATTGATTTCTTTGTTGAGTATAAGGTAAGTGACCCAATTAAGTATGTTTACAACTCACAAGATCCAATCAGCATTCTAAAGAATCTTGCTCAAAGTTGTATTCGTTCTCAGGTAGGAAGTTATGATGTTGACAGTGTAATCACAACAGGAAAAAACGAAATCCAGGCAGCAATTCGTGAAAAGATCGATGAAAAGCTAGAACAACAGGATTTAGGCATTCAGCTTGTAAATATTACAATTCAGGATGCAGAGCCTCCAACAGCAGAAGTTATGGAAGCATTTAAGGCGGTAGAGACTGCGAAACAAGGAAAAGAAACAGCGATTAATAATGCAGAGAAATATCGTAGTGAGAAGATTCCTGATGCAGAAGCTCAGGTAGATCAGATTCAAAAAGAGGCAGAAGCGAAAAAGGAATCTAGAATTAATGAGGCAGAAGGTCAAGTAGCCAGATTTAATGCAATTTATCAAGAGTACATTAAAAACCCTTTAATTACAAAGCAAAGAATGTTTTATGAGACAATGGAAGACGTTTTACCAGATCTAAAGGTTATCATCGATAATTCAGAAGGTGGAGTAGAAAAGGTACTTCCAATGGAACCATTTGTAAAGGAGGGTGAATAATCATGGGTGAAGTGGAACATATCAGACAAAAGAAAAAAGCTCCAAAGATTATAGGAGGAATTATCGTTGTTCTAGTTATTCTTGGACTTTGGATTTTAAGAATGTCAATTGTCGTAACGGAGAAGGATGAATATACATTAGTTCGACAGTTCGGTAAGGTAGAGAGAATTATTGATGAAGCTGGATTAAGTTTTAAGACTCCATTTATTGAAGATACAGCTACATTGCCAAAAAAGACTTTAATTTTTGACTTAGCTACAAGTGATGTTATCACAAAAGACAAAAAGACAATGGTTGCAGATAGTTATGTTTTATGGAAAATCGAAGATCCATTAAAATTTGTGAAAACATTAAACTCTCAGATTTCAAATGCAGAGGCAAGAATTAATACTACGGTTTATAACTCCTTAAAGAATGTAATCAGTGGCATGACTCAGACCGAAGTTATTTCTGGACGTGATGGTGCTTTGAATGAGGCGATTATGAAGAATATCGGTACTACTATGGATGAGTACGGAATCAAGCTAATCTGTGTTGAAACAAAGCATCTTGATCTGCCAAGTGATAATAAAACAGCTGTTTATGAACGTATGATTTCAGAACGTAACAATATCGCGGCTCAGTATACTGCGCAAGGTGAATCTGAAGCAAAGAAAATACGTTCCACAACAGATAATGAAATTGCAATCAGTATTTCTAAAGCTAAAGCAGCAGCAGAGAAAAAAATTGCCGAAGGTGAAGCAGAGTATATGAAAATCATAGCAGCTGCTTACTCGGATCAATCGAGAAGTGAATTTTACACATTTGTACGTGCATTGGATGCGGCAAAGGCAATGTTAGGTGGAGATAATAAGACATTGATCTTGAATGCAGATTCTCCAATTGCGCAGATCTTTAATACGATTGAATAGTCAAGGAAGGCGTATTTTATATGAGAAGATTTAAGTTACCTATCATTGTAACATTAATTCTGACATTAGGACTTACAGGGTGTTCCAAGGATAAAGAGAATCAGGATACACAAAAGGAAAATGAACTACAAGTTACAGTAACTCCAACTGAAGAAGTGCAAACTCCAACCGAAGTTCCTTCTACGGATGATACAAAGCAGATTGGTTTTAATGCGGATGAGTTAAAGGTTTTGTCGGAGGAATTATCGACTCAGGTTATTGATGGTGATTGTTCCAGAGTAAATAGTTATTTTGAAGAAAGTATAAAGAAGACTTATACTGCCCAGGTGCTTCAAGATGCCATGAAGGAGGCAGTTGCACCGTTAGGAAACTTTGTATCAATCGTTGGTACTGAGGCAAAGGAAGAAGATGATACCATCTATGTGGTTGTTACCATGAAGTATGAGAATAATGGCTTACAGCTTGTTTATGGCTACAATAAGGATATCCAGTTAACTACATTCCGATATCAGTATGTATCGCTAGACCAGGAGGATAGTAAGACCGAGAGTGAGTTATATAAAGAGGAAGAAATCAAAGTAGGTTCTGGCGAGTATCTTCTAGATGGTATCATGACAATACCGAAAAATGTAGAGAAACCACCAGTTGTAATCTTAGTTCAGGGAAGTGGACCAAGTGATATGGATGAAACGATTGGGGCCAATAA
>JAQXNU010000219.1 GCA_029098165.1 Clostridiales bacterium | reverse complement strand
TTTCCCAGTACTATTTTTCCCGACAATAATCAATGCCCTATCAATATTTGTCATGGTAAGGTTACGTATTGATTTAAAGTTTTTAATTTCAATCTCCTTTATCTGCATAAGTCCTCAATTCTCCAAAATTCATCAAAATTTATATCTTTGTTTTATTCTATCACAATTAATAATATATTGGGTAGTCTATCTAATAATTCAACATAATAAAGTTATATTACCAAGATCGAAGAGGCAATTATGAATTTTGAAACTCTCTTAAAATATTTAAAAACATTACCATTTTATCAGCATTTATCCCCTTCGGAGATGGAACTATTACAGCGTCATACCACCATTATGAACTACAAAAAAAATACTGTTATTTACAGTAATTCTGTAGAATGTCTTGGCGTCATCTTATTGCTTAAAGGTTGTCTCCGTACGTATATGTTGTTCGAACAGGGAAAAGATATCACTCTATATCGGCTGAATCCAGGCGATACCTGTATTCTATCCGCCTCATGTGTCCTGCACAATATCACCTTTGATGTGACCATTGAGGCAGAGCAAGACTCCACTGCACTTCTCTTAAATGCCGGTATGTTTCAGAAACTGATGCGATCCAATATCTATGTAGAAAACTTCTCGTATAAGACTACCATTGATAAGTTCTCTAATGTCATGTGGACGATGGAGCAAATTACAACTGGCACTCGAAAGGACTACTACTGCTCGACAAAAAAGGAGCTGTGAAAAAACAGCATAATAGAACAACGAGCAAAGAGACGTGGAAGCATATTGGGATTTGGCTAAGTCCGGCCGAAAGGGAAAGGCAGCCAAATCCTAATATGCTTCCATGTCTCTCACACTCAACTTTTATGCTGTTTTTTCACAGCACCTTTGCATTCATCATCTATTGAATGAGTTTAATGATCTCACTTTTGGGAATGAAACCAACACTCTTCTTTATAACGTCCCCATTCTTTAATACCTGCAGCATCGGTATGTTCATTACATTGTTTTTATCTGCAAGTTCCGGCTCTTCATCCACATTGATCTTGCAGATCTTAACCTCATAATCTTCCTTCGCAATCTGTTCCAAAATTGGAGAAAGCATCTTACAAGGCATGCACCATGGAGCCCAATAATCAAGTAATACTAATCCTTCTTCCTTTAAAACTTCCTTTTCAAAACTATCCTTCGTCACATGCATAATACTCATCTTCGAATCCCCCAATCACTGCACTTAATGCTTTCCATCCTTCGCCGCTGCTCGTTGCTGCCACACAGGTTCCAGGACAAGTTCCTCCTAATCCAAACCCTAACCCAAAAATAATTCCACCAATGATCACACCTAGATTCATTGGTTTAATGCTAAGATGACTCGAATCAAAGATTCCAAACAAACTTGCAATCGAAACTAATACACTACCTAATCCAATCGCAAATATGATGATTTTCATTAACGTCAGATTTTTTAGTCATAACATGCCAAATAAACGTTTTGGGCTCGAAGCTCCTGTATAATACAGTGCGAATCCAAATAAGGCTCCAAGTATGATTCCGAGTATGATTTCTTTCATTAGCTATGCTCCTTTCGACGGCGATTTCCTACAAGGATTGCAGTAGGTATTGCAACTACGAAAACAACTGCTGCAAATACAAATCCACTGACGCTGCTTTGCATCATTCCACTCATCATATGACCACTGGTACATCCCCCTGCCATTCTTGCACCATATAAAAGAAGGAATCCCGAAAGAAAACTTGAGCCATAATTAATGATCCATGATTTCTTTTTTTTCGGCAGTACTTTTCTTCATTTCTACTACCTTGATCTTTCTCCGCTTGTCGAACAAAATGTAGCCAATATATGCCCCTAACGGAATTGCCAAGACAAAGATCAAATCATAATCCATTGGATTCTTTATTGCTTTTGCTAACTTACCTCCATCCTTATCATAATACGCATTGGTACTTCGATAACCGCTTTCCCTGTTTGCATCCGGTTTAATAACATTCGGAACAATGGCACTGTGAACGATACCACTAACCCTACTAAACTGTGTCGAAACACCGACCGGCTTTACCATTAAAATTGCTAGGAAAAAGACAAATCATAAGATTGTTGCCTGCAATAACCACTTTTGTTTTTTCATTTATTTAACTCCTATCAGTTTTTATTCCAATACCATTGTTATTACTGATAGTATAAACAAATAAATGGGTTTTATCTGTAACTAAGTCACAGAACTAACTTTAAAAAAATGTTTCACTTAGTTACTTACTAAGTCACAGAACACTAGCAAGACGTCGGATACCTTCAAAGATTGTCTCCTCATCTGCATTCGTATAATTTAATCGCATCGTACGTACCGATTGCTCCTCCGTATAAAAAGGATTTCCTGGCACAAAAGTAACCTTTTTCTCCATAGCCCGGTTAAATAATTCATCTGAATACATACCTTCCGGAAGGGTAGCCCACATAAACATTCCACCTTCTGGCTTGGTATAAGCAACATCCTTCGGGAAATACTGCTGTATTGCTTGAATCATTGCCGTACTCTGTTTACGATACAAATTTTTAATAACCTCAATATGGCTTTGAAGGTCATAATGAGTTAAATAGTCATAAATAACACATTGTGCAAAATAGTTGCTATGTAAATCAGAAGCCTGTTTTGCTGTAACTAAATGGCTCATAAGTTCTTTATTTTTTGTACAAATCCATCCAAGCCTCATACCTGGAGTGATAGTCTTTGAAATCGTGCCAAACAGAATGCTATTCTCAAGACCATAAGAAGCAATATAAGGAGCGTCCTCTCCGGAAAAACGTAACTCTCCATAGGGATCATCTTCAATCAAAAAGGCATCATATTGTTTCATGATTTCTGCTGCTTGTTTTCGGTTTTCTGCAGTATAGGTAAGTCCCGTTGGATTTTGAAAATTAGGTACGGTATATACGAACTTAACTTTGTTTTCTTCTAAAACTCGTTTCAGTTCTTCTGGATTAAGACCTTGTTCCGTTAGTTCAATCCCAACAAACTTTGGCTGAAACATACTAAATGCCTGAATCGCTCCAAGATATCCCGGAACTTCAACTCCGATGGCATCCCCCTCGTTAACCAGCACTTTACCTACCAAGTCCAGTGCCTGTTGGGAACCTGTCGTAATTAAAATATCATCTGCTGTTACCTGATAACCATATCTATCCTCATACTTCTTAGCAATCCACTTTCGTAATCCAAGATGTCCCTCTGTCGTTGCATATTGAAATGCTTCGTCCCCATGTTCCGTAATCACTCGATTCATGGATTCTCTTAACTCCTCTTTCGGAAATGAGATTGGATTTGGTAACCCTCCTGCAAAAGATATGATCTCTGGATCTTGTGTCACCTTTAAAATCTCTCGAATAAATGATTTTTTTGTATTTAAAATACGATCTGTATAAATCTGCATACAATCTACCTCCTGTACCCTATCTAGAAATGTTTTATGTACAAAGCTCCATTTTTTCTTAATACAATGGAACCAATTCACTGTTATGTATCTCTTCACTTTTCTTACTCTGACTTAAATATCTTGTTTCTTCACAGATTACTCGGATTCCCTCTCGTATCTGAGCTGCTTTTGGATAAGAGAAATTCAAACGGATGTAGTGTTCCCCTTCTTCGCTTAAAAAGAACGTATTTCCTGGCATAAATGCAACATTACGCTTTAGCGTTGCCTCTAATAGCTTAGAAGCATTTACATTGTCTGGCAATCGGCACCAGATATAGATTCCGCCTTTCGGTTTTACGAATGTCATCCCACTTGGTGCATACTTTAAAATCTCCTCATTCATCAAATCTCTCTTTTTCCGATTTCGTTCACAAACATCCGCCAAATAGGAATCCATATCGGTATGAGAAAGAAAATATTCGACCAGCCACTGAGATATGCTGTTCGGATGGACATCTTCTCCCTGACGTACTAACGAACATGTTTCTATGATCTTTTTATGTGCCACCATATAACCTAGACGCAATCCTGGAGAAATACACTTCGAAAATGTTTTTAAGTATATGACATGACCGCTTCGGTCCAATGCAGCTAATGCTGGCAGTTCTTCATTCTCATAGTGGAATTCTCCATAAACATCATCTTCAATGATCATAATGTCATGTTTTTGTGCTAACTCCACTAATCTCTTCCGGCGATCCAGACTCATGCAGACTGATGACGGATTCTGATAGTTTGGCATAGTATAAATCATCTTTGGATGATAACGTTTTAACAATAATTCCAACTGGTCGATCCTCATTCCATTTCGATCTGTTGGTACCTCCATAATCCTTGCTCCTGCTGCACGGAAACTCTGTAATCCAAGAAAATAAGTTGGCGCTTCCACGACTACGATATCGCCAGGCTCAATTAAGATTCTGGTTGCTAAATCGATTCCCTGTTGGGAACCTGTTACGACCATTACTTGTTCTGCCACACACGGAATTGACTTTTTTCGTACACTTGCTGCAAGTATGGTCCGAAGAGATTGGTACCCTCCAATTGGTGTTAACGTTAGCGCCTTGCACCTTGGATTCGTGGCTACCTCTTTTGCTAATTCTTCAAATGGAAGAAGTGGCTCTTCGTCTGGATTTGCAATACCAAGTCCGAATGAAATCACATGATCCGGATTGATCAAAGGTAATGTATCTCGCATTAAAAGATTATCAAATTCCTTAACCTGCAAATTAAACAGCTGACTCCAACATGGTTCCTTAACCTCATTTATATCCGGACCGCTTTCTTCTGTACTGACTACAATGGTTCCCCTACCAACCTGTGCCTCTATGTACCCTTCTTGTTTTAAAGAGTTATACGCATTTAGGACCGTACTTCGGTTAACTCCAAGCTGAGTTGCAAGTTTTCGTTCTGGTGGCAGGGACATCCCTGGTAACAATTCTTTCGTTATAATCTGCGTTTTAATCTGCTCAGCAATTTGTATGTAAATTGGCATTTTTAAGTTTTTATCTAGAAGAATTTCCATATGGTTGATCTCCTTTTCTTAACTATTGCCTAATATTAGCAAAATTGGTTGAGGAAATCAACAGCCAATTTTTCGATTATCTCTCCACCAATTTGAATAGTCTGTCAAGCCGTATGATTCTTGGACTTTTGTCTATTTTACTACTATTAATTTTTTAGAAGACATTGGTTATTTTTCATCCATATGCTTCCTTAATCTATTATTTACAGTGTTTTACAATTGAATTCTCCCATCCATACCGTTAAGATTGTAACAAACAAAAGAGGCACCCCGTATGGTGGTGCTAATGTTCTAATGATATCTGATAACCATTAGTCTACTCCCGATACCATAAGTAATTCTATGTAACTCGTAAATACGACTTCGTAAGAAGTTCATCAAAGAAAGGAGACTAACTTGGAATATCTAATTTCTTTCTTAGAAGGCATCATAACTTTTGTATCTCCTTGTCTTCTTCCAATGTTACCTCTCTACCTTACTTATATTGCGGGTCGTCCAGATGAACGGACTAAAAATTCAACGATTATTTCATCGTTTGGTTTTGTAACTGGTTTTTCTATTACATTTATTCTAATGGGTGCATTATCCGGCACCATCGGACGATTCCTAATCCGTTACCAACATACGATCAATATTGTATCCGGCTGTATCATCATAATCTTTGGTCTCAGCTATCTCGGATTATTCCGCATCAAGTTATTTCAAGGTGTAAACCGTACATTTAATACCGAATGCAAAAAAGGATTCTTCTCATCTGTTCTATTTGGGATGATCTTTTCTATCGGCTGGACACCATGTGTTGGTGCCTTTTTAGGTTCTGCTCTCATTATGGCGGCACAGACCGGAAGTACAACAAAGGGAATCTTAATGCTAACCTTTTACGCATTAGGTCTTGGTATCCCATTTATCTTAAGTTCTATCCTAATTAACCAACTTAAGAATGCTTTCGACTTTATCAAACGTAACTATAAAATCATTAACGCAATTGCTGGAACCCTATTAATCTTAATTGGAGTTCTAATGATCTGCGGTATATACCAGAGATTTGTATCCATGATTGCATTTTCTTAATCACGAATACGAGGGAGAAATCATATGAAAAAAAAGAATGTAATTTTAGTAACTATAGGTCTTGTGGGACTACTTCTTGGTTCTACCCTACTTTACAATGTATTAGCAAAAAACTTCGAGGAAAATCAGAACGAAGAAGTCATTGCTGAAGAAGAAATAGATTTAAAAGAAACACTTACAACAGAAGAAATTACAGATGAGTCCGTAAATATAGAGTCCACGAAGGAAGACACTACTTCCGGAGAAGAGGAAGCAACTCTAATCGATACTGAGACAAATAATGATGTCACTGTACCAACCGAGATTCCTACAGAGGAAGGTACTGAAAAACCAACGCAAGGTGTTACCGCTACACCAATTTCAGATACCGATAATTTAAAACCAACTGCTACCGTAGAGCCTACAATAGCTCCGACAGCGGTCCCAACCAAAGCACCACAGATCTCAGCCCCTACTAATACACCTGCACCAACTGCAACTCCAGTACCTACAAAAACTCCTGTACCTACAGCGACTCCAGTACCTACAAAAGCTCCAGCAAATG
This sequence comes from Clostridiales bacterium, assembly GCA_029098165.1. Classification (GTDB taxonomy): domain Bacteria; phylum Bacillota; class Clostridia; order Lachnospirales; family Lachnospiraceae; genus Lachnoclostridium. Next base: position 24,162 of record JAQXNU010000219.1, on the reverse strand, counting down.
TAAATACTGCTGCGAACTTCACGGTTCAGACGTATTCTGGAAGCAATGTTTCCCTGAGTAGCAACTTTGGTAAGCCAATTGTTGTGAACTTCTGGGCAAGTTGGTGTGGTCCATGTAAGTCTGAAATGGCAGATTTCAATGCCGTATACAAAGAATACAAAGATAAAGTTGTATTTATGATGGTCGATATGGTGGATGGATATCGTGAAACAAAAGAAAGTGGTCACAACTATGTAACTAGCCAGGGATTCTCTTTCCCTGTATATTATGATGTCAATCAAAGTGCAGCATATGCTTACGCTGTTAACTCCTATCCAACCACTTACTTTATCGATGCAAACGGTAATGTCTTCAGCTACTCGAAAGGTGCTATGTCCGCTAGTACCCTAAGAAGCAAACTTAATGCTTTGATTAATCAATAAAATGATTTCTATTGACATCCCTGGTAAATACTGATATAGTAACCCATGGTATCTTAGATGTGAGTCGATGGCTAGCATCTAAAAAATTGGATACCATAATCATATATCGAATTGCTAGGGGTGCCTTTGGGCTGAGAAGTAATTTTTTACTGACCCTTATTACTTGATCCAGTTCGTACTGGCGTAAGGAAGCGAAGTATCCTCTTTAGCAATCCAATATTAGATTGAAAGGAGGATTTTTTTTATGTTTGACTTATTTGTAAAAGTTGTAGATGGTGACAAACAACTGACCACAGCCGGAACGATCACATTATGGGTTCTCTTAGGTCTAATTTTAGTTATTGCTACGATGTGTGTGCAGAAAAAAGGTAGCAAAGAAATTGGGACTAAACAGTTGGTGTTCTGTGGTATTGCAATGGCATTAGCCTTAGTGACTTCCTATATCGAGGTATTCTCATTCCCATTTGGTGGATCTGTCACTCTATTTAGTATGTTATTTGTCTGTATGATTGGATATTTTTATGGTGCAAGAGTAAGTATTCCGGTAGCAATCGCATATGGTCTGTTACAGCTTGTCATCAAGCCTTATATTTATCATCCAGTACAGGTATTATTCGACTATCCAATTGCATTTGGTGCCTTAGGCTTATCTGGATTCTTTTCGAAAAGTAAGCATGGATTAGTAAAAGGATATATCATCGGTATCATTGGACGTTGGATTTTTGCCTCAGTATCTGGTGTTGTATTCTTTGCAGATTATGCATGGGAAGGCTGGAATCCAATTCCTTACTCCCTTGCCTACAACGGAGCTTATATCTTTACGGAAGGTATTGTTACTATCATCATATTATCCCTTCCAGCAGTCGCTAAAGCTATTGGACAGATTAAAAAAATGGCAAATGAGCAGAATCATAGCGTTATGCTTAACAAACAATCTTGATGAAAGAAATTTAATTAATTGTAAATCCAAATTCACATCCGCTTGGTGAAATATTCTTGCAATAAATTTCACCATTATGCTGTTCCACAATATATTTACAGATGGACAGTCCTAAGCCGGATCCTGGAATATTAGAACTTCTAGACTTTTCCGCACGATAAAACTTGTCGAATACGTAAGGGATATCATTAGCATTAATCCCAATCCCATTATCAATGACACGTACTAAGACTTGTTTGTCTGTGCGGGAAACTTTTATTAGGACCTTCGCTTTTTCTTCCCGACGATATTTCATACTATTCTCAATCAAGTTATACAATACTTCGGTAATTCTCTTTGGATCGATTGTCAAAATCGGATTTTCCTCCATGACTTCACTTGAAAATTCCATATCGTTTTGTTTTACATAAATCTCAAGTTCTTTTAGGACCGGTGTAAAATAATCTGCCAGATAGATTTCCTCTTTTTTGATATCCATCTGCTTCAGCTGAGCATTGGAATACTCTAAAAGTTCTGATATCATCGTCGTTAAAAGATTCGTTTTTTCAATGATGATCTGTACATATTCCTCCTTGTCTTCTTTGGTCCGTGCAATCCCATCTCGCAAGCCTTCGCTATACGCTTTGATTGTTGAGAGTGGCGTCTTTAAGTCATGAGAAATACATGAAATCAGCTCCTGCTGCGCTTTCTTTAACTGTTCTTCCTTAATCTGCTTTGCTTTTAGTTCATCCCTCATTAACTCAAAACTATACGTCAGGTCACCAACCTCATTTGCCTGAACTTTCGTATCATATACCCTTAGGACTTCCTTTCCATAATCTCCATTAATGATGGCTTTGGCCGAGTCGCTGATCTCCTCAATTGGGTGCAACACCTTACGATTTGCCGACAGCATCTGATAAGCAAATACACTTACACTGATTGCTGTTCCTACAATCATGGGTACCATTGCTTTTACTACTTTACTTCCAACCTGATCTTTTTTCTCATCTAATGGAACTAAGAACACGATAAATCGATCGATGGTATCTCCTTGATTTACGGTAAAGAATACTTTTGTATAATTATCATGATTACGGATAAAACTTTCATCCATAGTTAAAATCTCATTTACATTTACTTTATGCCCAACAAGCTGGAATACATCTTTGTTCTCATACACTACGTCACCAGCTGTAGTCACAATCACATATGGATACTCACATGCTACATAATTTCCTTGTTCGATTGGTACGACATACTGATTTAATACGGTTCGATATTGATTCTCTGTGTCTACCAGTTGAATCTTTTTAAGTTGCCCGATACTGACGCTTAAGCACAAAAATAGAAACGCTACCAGACATGCTAACGTTTCTAAATTTCTTCTATGTAATTTACCAAGTGGCTTTTTTGTTCTTCGCATCCTGCATCCTCCTAAAGAACGGTCGTCATCTTATACCCCACTCCCCAGACTGTCTTAATATAATCGATCTGATATTTACTTAATTTATCTCTTAGGCGATTGATATATACGGTAACGCTATTATCTTCACCTATTTCACTATACCCCCAAACTCCTTGATAAATCTGCTCTTTCGTAAATACCTGATTTTCATGGGAGGCCAGATAGTAGAGCATGTCGAATTCTTTCGTCGTAAAGGAAACCGTCTCTTCATCAATCCATACTGTGTAAGACGTTTTATTCAGTCGTAATCGTCCTAAGCTAAGTTCTTGTAAAGAATCAGTAAGTGGCTCCATGGTCTTTTCATAACGTCGAAGTTGAGCTTTTACACGAGCAACTAATTCCAATGGACTAAATGGCTTTGTCACATAATCATCAGCACCAATTCCAAGTGCGATTACCTTATCCATCTCACCATTTTTTGCAGAAATCATGATAACTGGAACATCCGAAGACTCACGGATTTTTTTACAGACTTGAATACCATCCACCTTAGGAAGCATGATATCTAACAAGACTAAACTTGGTTTTATCTCTTCAAATAATTTTAGACCTTCCTGGCCATCGGATGCAATCTCTGCTTCAAATCCTTCTACTTCGAGATATGCTCCTAAAATCTTCGCTAAATCTTTTTCGTCCTCAATGATCAGAATTTTCTTGCCCATGTATGACTCCTTATCCTAACAGTTCTTAACCTTTGTATTTATGACACATATGTAATAATATTTTTCATTAATTTTCCTTTATATTCTATTATACCTAGGAATATTTGTGGTGTCAAAGTCTACCATCCCTTTTCCTTTAAAAAGTGATATACAGTTTCTTCTCGTTTTGATAAATCGGAACCCTCATATTCCTCTAAGGACAGATCCCCATCAATTCTACCATCCTTTAAATAGATGATTCGATTTCCACGTAGTGCAGCCTTGAGATCATGAGTTACCATAACAACCGACTGCCCCTCAAGGTGAATCTTCGTAAAGACATCCAGAACGCTCTGTCCTTGAGAAGAATTCAAAGCTCCAGTAGGTTCGTCTGCAAACAATACTTTTGGTTGATTCATCAATGCACGACAGATCGCAACTCGCTGCTTTTGACCTCCGGACAATTGATTTGGGAACTTCTTTTTATGATCTGTCAATTCCATCTTCTCCAATAACTCATCGATACGTTTTTCAATATCTGCACGGTTTGCTTTTGTTTTATAAGTTGGGCTAAGAATATTTTCATATACTGTCAGGTTTGGAATCAGATTGATTCCTTGGAATACAAACCCTAACTTTTCTTTTCTTAATTTTGCAATTTCTTTTTCTTTCATCTTGCTTAATTCTACGCCATCAAGATAAACCTTACCTGTAGTTACACTGTCCATACCACTTAATGAGTATAGTAAAGTTGACTTACCAGAGCCCGAACTTCCCATAATCACAGTAAAGTCACCTTCATAAATATTTAAGTCCATATTTTTAATGATATTATTGATCTCTCCATCGGTTACAAAACTCTTACATAATAATTCTGTTTTAATAATCTCTTTTTTCATCTGAATCCTCCTATTCATTCACAAGTTTACGCACGGATACTTTTTTGATTGATAGCGACGAACAGTACGTAAAGATGATAAATACCAAAAATATCGTAATATTCATAATCACTAAATGAAGCACATTATAATGCACTGGATACTGAATAAAATTGAACATCGTCAATGCTAATTTCATAATCGTTGGATATACAAAAAGAAGAACTGGGATTGCAACTGCCATCGAGATTGCCGTTAACATAATAATATAATATATATTGGCCTTAGTCAGATGACCTGAGGTATAACCGATACTCTTATAAATTCCATTCATCTTCTCATTTTTTGCATTACGTAGTAACACAACACTAAAGATATTAGCACCACCGATTAAAAATACTAATGCGATCACGTATGGAATTGCTATCTTTTGCGGTTCTTCCACCATATTCATAATGCTACCGAATGACTCAGTTCTCGGATAAACTTTTCCGATGGTATCCAGTTTTGTCTGTAACGATGTAATGTAACCCTTGGAATCGACTCCATCCTTCAGATAAATTGATATAGTATGATAGTCCAAAGTCATATCATGACCTTCTAATACCTCACTGGTAATTCGTGCAGCTTGACCCATATTATAATACGTTTGAAAAATGCCTGTGATCAGCAGCTCAACACGATCCTGTCCATTTAAATAAACTGTAATATAGTCTCCCACTGTTTTATGACACTGCTCTGCCATAACGGAGGAGATAGCTATCTCATTCGAAGTTGCTGGATTCTTACCCAGAACAATTGGAATATTCGTTTCTTCATAATCGTCATAAACAAAGGTATACATAAACGTATTCTTCATTCCTTCTTTCCAATCCAGAGTTAATGGAAAATCTGGTGTAGAAAGAAGATATTTTGTAATATTGGTATCCTGATCTAAGTTCGATTTCACTTTCTCAAGATTGGATGGGTCGGTTACTGTAATCATAACATCACACTTATCAATGCCAATCCAATAATTATTATCATTTCTTAAGTCATATGCTATATCAAGAGAAATCACTGCAAAATTAATAATAAACGTTGTCATGATTGAGATGATCATGATTCCGATCATTCCTTTTTTATCACTTCGAATGGTTCGAATTGCAATCCCTAAGGAAGAGAACTGCATGGATGAGTTCCCCTTATACTTCTTCCTTTTTGTATTGCTATGACTCATACCATTTAAGGCGATCACTGGTTTGACATCTCTAGTTTTTCGTACTAGTAAATAAATCACTAATAAAACAAAAGATACAATACCGATAAAGCATGGAATCCCGATCACAAATATACTCTGTCTTCCGGTACATCCAATGTTTGCAAACATATTCGCTAAAATTTTATTTTTCAATAAATAACCTATTCCAATTCCACTAACGCAGGCAATAGATACGATTACAAAATAGAACTTTAAATACATCATCAGAATATCATGTGATTCATATCCTAAAGTCTTATACACAGCAATTGTCTTCGCATCTGCTACCATCATACTTCGAATCATAAAGTTTATGATAAGACCACTGACTAACAACATAATGACACCGATTACCAAAAATATAGAACCAGTAATCGCTCCTAATAATTGATTAGCATCTTTCATATCCGTAATGGTTGTCTGAGCTCCTTCGAATAAGCCTCCATTGCTTTTTCGATAAGCACTTTCCAACTCACTTGGACTTACTCCATCCTTTGTATAAATATAAAGAACAGCTTTTGTTTCTAACTCTGTTGGTAAATGCTTGACTAAGATGCTGCTGTTATAAGCTGACATACTATCATACGGACTAGAATAAATAACTTTTACCGTATACGTCATCGCTTGTTTCGGAAAATCAATGCTAACGGTATCTCCAACCTTGATCTTTTGCTCATTTGCAATACAGGATGGAATCGCACACTCATCCTCTTTCATTGACTTTAATGTATCTAAGTCTCCTTCAAAAAAATGGATATGATCATGTATCTGATCTTTGATTTCGACCAAATCCATAAATGCTTGTACTTGTTTATTACCACTGTACATCTTCTCTTCTATGTAATGCCGCTTTATTTCTTCAACATTTTCTACCTCGTCCAGAGCTTCAAATCTCTTTTTAATGCTCTGCAGTTCTTCCTCATCGTTAGTGTACGGGAAGAAATGAGTTGCTGGCACCTGACATTCCTCTATGAACTCGTCAAATGGTTTACTTAATGAAGTGATGATCCCAAATGAAGCCATTAATAAAGTAGAACAAAGCAGTACGATCAAAAACATAACGACTGTCTGTAATTTTCGAATTCTAATATTTTTCCACCACATAACATATCTCCTTTTCAATCTATCTACTATCATAATACAAAGGAGATATAAAATAAAAATATTTAAAATATAAATAAAAATAAATAAAAAAACAGGCCATTTATTCTTTTTAAGAATTTATGGTCTGTTTCATCGTATCTTTAAGCACTTAATTCTTCCTTGGAGAATGTTCTTTTGTAACCACACTTTGGACATTCTACCTCAATGCTCTTATCTTTATTTTCTGTTCTTTCTAATAAGACAAAAATGTCATGTGCATCGCATACTGGACAGTAACGTTCGACGCCTTCTTGTTCCTTATAATTAGTCATGATACTACTTACCTTTCTGCTTTACGTATAGATAAAATGGTATCACGAATAATGTCGAATTTACAGTGGTAATATGTGGTTGTTTTACCACTTATATATCAATTAAAACTATCTATTTTGTTATATTTTTACAGTTCTATTGTCTAATCCTAATTTAAGTGCTACACTAAATTTTAGATCAAAAACCATAACATAATAAGGAGTTTTCCTCATGAAGATGAAGTTTTCCCTTCACCCCTTACATTTGGACAAAACTTTACTAATTCGCATTTTATTACTGGTTTTATTAGATCAAATGATTAAACGCATTATAGTACACTTTTGTTACACCGCCAATATAGATCTGATCGGTTCTTTCCTTCGTTTTTATCCGATCATTAATCCATTTCTATCATTGCCCGGTAATTATCTTCCTATCTTTCAAGATTTTCACTTTCTCATCGTAATCAACATACTAACTATAATCTTATCTAAATACCTTCTTAGCTTTTATCATCACAAAATACATATCACAAGTTTCACCATCGTAAACCTTTATATCTTCTTTCAGGCAGGTGCCATAGCAAGTCTGCTGGATAAAGTTCTGTGGCATGGTTCTCTTGATTACCTTATGGTAAACGAATTATTTGTCATTGATCTAAAGGATTGTTATCTCTTTGGAAGCGTAATGATTGGCTCTATACTTATGGTTAAAAACTACAAGAAGCTAAAAAAAATAAAGAGATCCGAACTGTTTCACTTTATCATACAAAGAAAAGAAGACTAATGTTGAATCAATTAGAAAATGCTTTTTTCATTGTAACGGTAAAAAACAGCTAATCCTATCGTTTTTCTGAATTGATATCAAAACAGAAAGCAACTTAGGACTAGCTGTTTTTGTGTAATTTAATTGATAGGGCATATAGACATTTTGTTATACTCCTTTGCCGCGAATCGAATGAAACTATGTGATTTTTCTATATGCCCAAAATGATTAAAAATATGCCCTCAAATCTAATAATCCTGTTAGATTTGAGCCAATAATGAGCTAATAAAGATTTCATTACTTAATCATATAATGTTTTAAGTCATCTAATAGAAGTATGTCCGCTGGCAACCATTCAACATTCTGCAGTTCATCTACTGTTAACCATACTGCTGACTCATGTTCAAGTAATAAGAGATCTCCTTCTACTACATGACTAATAAAGCAATGCATAATTAAATGAAACGTATCATAATCATATTCAATCGTTTTAAAGAATTCATCAACTGTAATTTCAGTTGCTAGTTCTTCTCTTATCTCTCGAACTAATGCCTCTTCTCGAGTTTCTCCTTCTTCCATTTTACCACCTGGGAATTCCCATCCACCTTTAAACTCTCCATAACCACGCTGGGTTGCAAATACTTTATCTGTATTTTCTTTGTCACTCATGATAATTGCAGCAACTACTTCTATTGTTTTCATCTTTTCTTCCTCTTAACTATAATCTTGTATAATGTATTCGAAGTCCAAACTCTACTATTTCACAAACCATATCATAAAAATCTTTATTCTGTAACATCTCTTGAAACGATTTTGCTGTTTTATAATCATCTTGATCACGCTCAAGAAATATACATTCCTGATACGTAGTTTTACCAGTACCGCTTGAAAATTGATTAGTCATGATGTTAACGATATTGGTGATGGTTTTCTGATTAACTTCGATGTCGTAATTGGACTTAAGCGTATTCGATAAGCTTCTCATAAGTCCATGTTCATAATAAAGCATTCGCTTGATTAGTTCGAGTTCATGAACTCTCTTTCCAATTGCAAACTTCTTAGAGATAAATTCAATAAACTTTTCCTCTTTTTCATTTAAACGAATCGTATACTCTTTTTCATACTTAACTAAAAATTTATAATAGGAACCTAATGAATTATTATCAAATATTCGAACGATATGGATCGATCCAAACTCATCAAATTCACTTATTTTAGGGATATGACCTAGTTTAATCTTTAAATTTTGATAGCTTTCTGCTCCACTGCGATGCGTTTCATCGATAACGATAAAATCAAACTCACTAGGGTTGAACTTCTGATACACTTCCGGTTTTGACATTGTTTGAACTGTTGCAAACAAGTAGTTGCTCTCCATTTGTTTTACATTTCCTGAAAGTAATCCTAATGACTTCGTATCTCCTAACACATTACGGAAACTTTCCATTGCCTGTTTCAATATCTGCTCCCGATGTACAAGAAATAACATACGTCTTGGTTTCTTATCCTGAACTGCAAATGCCGCAGCGTATGTCTTACCTGTTCCAGTTGCTGAAATTAGTAATGCCTTACGTTCCCCCCTACTTTGCAGCCTTCTTAAATTGTGTACAAACTCTACCTGCATTGTATTTGGTCTCAAACGATACTGAGTTAATGTAGGAACCTTGGTCTGTTTTGCTATTAACTTCTGTCGTTGATATATTTCCGAATACTGCTCAATCCATTCTTCAATCGGATTGGATTGTCTCCAAAGAGTATTAAATTCTTCTAGAACAGAATGAACCATTTCTCCTTAGTCAGTAGAAACTAATTTTACATTCCACTCTTTATTCTTTGTTAATGCACTCTGTGTCATATTGGAGCTTCCTATGACCATCTGTTATCTCGTTTACTCTAATCTCATCCATCCTATCTCCCACCTAATATCAACCTAAGTTACTCACCAATAGCTACTCTTTTATCTCATTACCATAATCTTAGTCTTATTCTTATCAATCTTTGGATCATCAAAAATGATCTCTCCGATTTCATCTGCTACAATCTTACCACTGATTGGATTCTTCACACTATCAATCTTACTATCAATTGTTGCGTCAACCGTAGAATACTCAAATGCTAAATTGGTATTTAATAGCTTACAGTTTTTCATGGTCAGATTCTCCATATAGCACATTCCCTGTTCACTCTCGATAGTACAGTTAACTAAGGTCACATTCTTGGAATTCCATCCAAAATACTGACTGGATATGTACGAGTCATACACCGTTATATTTTCACAGTTCCAAAATGCATCTTTGGTCAACATCCTTGCATTGCGAATGATAACATTTTTACAATTGTCAAAACAATATTGACCAACTAACGTAAATCCGTCAATTGTCACATCGGAACTGCCCATCGCAAAGTATTCGCCTTTGACTGTAACATTGCTCATCTTTATACTCTTACAATTCCATAAAGTCTCTTGTGCATTTAACATCTCTACATTCTCAAGTATTAAATGTTCACATCGTCGAATTGACTTTGGAGCTTCCATCGAGGTATTTCGCATGGTAAGATGATTCGTATACCAGATCCCAGCTCTAGCCTCTTCTTTAAACGTACAGTCTGACACTTCGACTTGATCACAGTACCATAATGGATATCTCCACTGAAAACTGCTATGAAATATTTTAAGATTCATGCCTTCTTTTAGATGAGATTCTCCATCAGCAAAAGTACAATAATCTGCTACTATATCTGCACTTTGGAAAAGTGCTCTTTCTCCAGTAAATCTTTGTTCTTTATATACTTTCATATGTACTCCTTTCTCAATAGGTATCTCTTTCCATTCATATGTAAAATTGTCATCTCATTTTATATAAGTACAATGCTATAGTATCCCATTTTTCGCTGAATAGCAAATAAATAGAAAAATAGTTCCTCCATTTCCTTTTTATATTTTAATTATTTAATGCAATTTTAATGTTTTTTTGAGATTTATACTTTACAATGATAAATGCATAAAAGAGTTAATAAAAACCTTAATAAAACATTAATAAAAATGAAACTTTTTTTCACGTTATATCGTCTAATATATAAGTACACAAATGTGTGCTAACTTAAAGTACTAAATATCCATAGAAAGCGATATTAATATAGAGGGGAAATTTTATAGGGGGATTTATATATGAAGAAGTATGTTTTTACACTAATAACACTCTTTCTAATCTGTTGTATATCTAGTTGCAACAAGTATTCTAAAGAGAAGATGTTAGATGAACTATGTAGTGATGATATCTCAAATATTACAATTTTAGCACTAAAAACTGGATCTATGACCACAGTAACCGACTCCGCTAATATAGAAAAAATATTAGAAACGGTTAAAAGTCTTCCTTTGTACATAAAATCAGATATTTCCAATACATATAATGTAGAATTAGTACAATATACCATTCAAAAGAGAACAGGAAAAAAAATAACCTTGGATGTATTAAAGCCTTGGATTGCTTACAACAATGTATGGTATGCTTGTGATTCATCCACATGCAGTCAGTTAAGCAATATGGCTTTAGAATATTTACCTAATTAACATCTATAATTAAATAGCACCACCCTACGTCACAGTTAATCATAACTAAAAAAGGCTAATAAAAAGCAGCAAAATGGGCCACGATGAGAGAGCCATGGAATCACATTCGAATTTGGCTAAGTCCGGCCGAACGGCAGCCAAATTCGAATGTGATTCCATACCTCTTACGCTTATCTTTTTACTGTTTTTTCACAGCCTCTTTTATATTTATTTCACATATGCTTTTAACAAGTCTAACGTAGCCATCAAAGCAGTCTCATGTGTACGCTCCATACCATGAGATGCATGAATTCCCTGACCAATCAGTGCTGTTTTAATATTATTGCCACCACGCATTGCTGCGGACGCATCAGAGCCATAATGAGGGAACACATCCACTGCAAATGGAATCTCATTAGCTTTTGCAAGATTAATTAAATGAGTAGTTAACTCATAGTCATAAGGGCCAGAGGAATCCTGAGCACAAATAGATACTGCATACTCACTGCCTGAAAGGTCATCACCAAGAGCTCCCATATCTACTGCTATGAATTCTGTAATGTCTGCCGGAATATATGTTGCTCCCAAACCGATTTCTTCAAGGTTGGAAATTAAAATTTTCATTGTCTTCTTTGGTTTCTCTTTATTTTCTGATAATTCTTTTAAAAGTCCAAGTAACACCGCAACGCTTGCCTTGTCATCCAAATGTCTGGATTTAATAAATCCACTCTTCGTATATTCAAAACGTGCATCAAAGCTGATATAATCGCCATTATTGATTCCAAGTGCTAATACATCTTCTTTATTTTTTACCTGTTCATCGATACGAATCTCCATATTACATTCTTTACGTTCCAGTGTTCTTGCATCGTCGTAAGTATGAACAGAAGGACTTGTACAAAGTATCGTTCCTGTATACACCTTTCCATCACGAGTATGAATCTTGCAGTACTCCCCTTCAATGCTATTCATCGTAAAACCACCAACCGACATGAGCTTTAATGTTCCTTCACTGCTAATGGAACGAACCATCGCCCCAAGGGTATCTGCATGTGCGGATAAACCTATCGTTTCTTGTTCTTGTCCCGGTACGTTGATGATCAAACCACCCTTTTGTATGTAGTCACAAGTATAGCCAAATCCATTTGCTTCTCCTTCTACAAAACGCATCACTTCTTTTGTAAAACCGGATGGACTTGGAATATTAACTAGTTTTTCTAATGATTCGATGATATATTGTTTCGTTTCCATACTTAATCTCCCATTTGTTATTGTTTAGCTAGAAATAACTCTTACCTGCCTTTATTATACTAGCATTCCCGATATCGGTCAAATCCACCTTCACTAGCAATGATTTGTCCCGTAATCCATGCAGAAAAATCACTTTGTAAAAACTGTACTAGTTTTGCAGCATCCTCTGGCATGCCCCATCGTCCGCTCGGAAACATGGAAGCAACCATTTGATAACTATCGGATTCTGGCATAAGATAACCGGTATCCGTTGCACCCGGATTAATACAATTAACGCGAATCTTTTGTTTTGCCAATGCTGCTGCGGTCTGTCTACATAAGCCAATAATCGCATCCTTCGATACACAATAAGCAATCTCATTTACCATTGGTCCAAGATATTGTCCACTTGTAAATAACGTGACAGACCCTGTTTTTCCTTGAGGGAGCTGTTTTGCGAACGCCTGAATCATCAACATAGATGCCGTTACATTAGTATGTAAATGAGCATTGATGTGCTCCATGGTCCACTCCCCAATAGGGTTGCTTGTGGAATAGGCATGATTTAATACGATTCCATCCAAGTGACCATAAATCTTTACTGCCTGCTCCACTACCTGCTCTGGCACCCCCTCCATCACCAGATCTGAAGTAGGTAAGACATGAATCTGATTCCCCTCTTTTTTTAGTTGATCCGCGAGTTCTTTTGCGTATTGTTCCGAAGCATCCATATAAGCAAGTTGCACATCATATGCGCTATTTCCATGACAGATTACGTTGGCTCCTGCTACAGCCAAACGTTTTACAATACCAGCACCAATTCCCATCGATCGGCTGACACCAGTCACCAGTATCGTTTTCCCTTTTAAGGATAAATTATCTTCCATATTACGTTACCTCTTTCTTCTTATAAAACTTTACAAGTGTATTATTATAGTTACCCCAGATAGTACATGGTTCTTTACAAAAATAATAAGTACTGAACAAATACTCATGATCCGTTAAAAACCAAGTTAATTTCAAAAGATTCTCAGTTAACGGATAATAAATCTCCTGATTTTCTTCATATTGCTTTAAAATATCATGCCAATACACGGGAACCACTTGCAATATTCGCTCCTGCTCTTCCTTCAATAATCGTCCAAAATAAAAATCTACAAAACTATTTTCCCATCCATTCTTTTGAATCATTTCCATGAGAATCTGATATAGCTCTGGGGAGGATTTTGTGATCACCTCCGATTCATAGTGATCAAATCCTTCTTCAATTCTATCAAATACCAAACCACCTAATCGTATTATTTCTTCTGCCTTCATATAATCCCTCTTATGCTTTATCTTTCTATAAATAATCGGCAATCACTTTCCATGCCTCACACAGCCGTTCCAAAGAAAACATTGCATTTGCTGGACTTGTGGAAGGCAGTGCGATTGCCTTCATACCCGTCTTTTCTTCACTGTAACGCTTATATAATTTCTCTGCTGTTTTTCCATTTACAAAAATCTGTGAGATACTGCTATTTTCTATGAGTTTTACTAGTTCCGTTGGAACGACATTCTTTATGCTAGCATCACTGGAACCGATAATATCACAACTTTGAATGACATCCCATAGTGCAATATGATTCTTTAATAGAAATTCCTTCTTACCTGAAATTTCAGCAGGCACCTCCTGCTGCAGCACTGACTGAAGTACTTTCCAAAAGCGATTTTGCGGATGCCCATAATAAAAAGAGAGCTCTCTCGATTTTACGGATGGAAAACTTCCTAGCAATAAAATCTTGCTATTGGAATCCCATACTGGTTCAAACTCATGTACTAATCTTTGATATTCACCCACGTCTCTTCCTCCATCCTTGCTGCAGCTATCCTCTGCCTCTTATATTCGTTTTATCAATATCTTCATAACTTTTTATTCTTCGATCTTTATCTCAATATCTTCACAATGGTGTTTTCCCATCTGATGTCTTGCCTTTCGATTTGCAACCGTATCAAAGATAATTGAGAAGTCATAGTCTTCTGGATACATAGTTTCTGCTTTGACATGTAATTTTACACGCTTTTGATTCAGATAAATCTTCTTATTCTGAAGCTGAACCTGAAGAACACCTTTTTCATCGACCTTTTTGCATACAATTCCAAGTTTCTTATCTGGATATACCATGACACAGTCGCCAATGGAGTACTTATTCGTCATATCTTCCCGTGGCTTGAGCACTTTCTTTCTCACAATCTTCTTTGGCAAATCTTCTATGGTTTTCGTTTCTTTCGTTCTTACGTCTTGTGTTTCTTCTTCCTCTAAAAAGTCAAGTTGCTCTGTCTGATAGGCTTCCATGCTTGCTCTTTTTAACATGGCATTGGACATCCCTAATCGTTTCGCAATATAAAACGCGCAACTTTCTCCTGCTTCTCCGATTTCCAAACGATAAGTTGGACGTAAGGACTCACGATCAAACTGCATTCTAGCATTGGTTACATGCTCTGTTTTATTCGCATATTGTTTTACTTCCGGATAATGCGTTGTACACAAGAATAAGCATCCGCTCTTTTTAAGTTCCTCTAATACGGAGATGGCAATTCCCATACCTTCTGTCGGATCGGTACCCGAACCCAATTCATCCATAATTACAAGACTGTCATGATTTACAATCTTTAAGATCGATAGAATATTGGTAATATGCGCAGAAAACGTCGATAGATTCTCTGTGATATTCTGTCCGTCTCCAATATCACATAATACCGCATTATTCATTGTAAATGTTCCTTCGTCACAAGGGACATGAAGTCCACACTGCGCCATCAGGCTTAATAGTCCAACCGTTTTAATCGCTACCGTCTTCCCACCGGTATTTGGTCCTGTTATAATAACTCCTTGTATCTCATCTCCGATTGCGAAATTCAGTGGAACACAAGATTCCTTATCAAGAAAAGGATGTCGTCCATTCACAATCTTGATGTATCGACTTGTTGTAATGACCGGTTCCACTGCTTTCATATCAAAACTCAGCTTTCCTTTGGCAAAGATATAGTCCAGTTTTTCCATGACTCGAATGTTCTCACGAAACTCATCTGCATGATCCGCAATCAATCCTGTCAACACATATAGAATTCTACGTTCTTCATTTTCTGCATCAATCTTTAGCACTGCAAGTTCTTCTGTCATGACAGAGATACTTGTAGGCTCAATGAAAAATGTCGCTCCTGTAGAAGACTTATCAATGACGCTTCCACTAATTCTAAACTTATATTCTTTCTTTACTGGTAAACAGATATGTCCACTTCGTTTTACAACAAAGGAATCTGAAAAACATTCTTTCTGATTTTTTAACATACTCTCTGCTTTTGCCTGGATCTTATTCTCTGTCGTTTCAATCGTGCTACGCAGATCCTTTAGAAGTTTGCTTGCATAATCATCGACTCTTCCGGAACGAATCTTTTGCAGGATTTCTTCTCTTACCTCATCTAAACCATTTAGATCGACCTCATAATATGGTAGGCCAATTTCGAGATATTTCGCCCGGCATAAGAAGTCTTTTAGTCTTCTGACCGATGTCAATACGGATTGAAGATACTCCAACTGTTCTGGCGTAAGGCATCCTCCCTGAGATGCCGTAATTAACAAATCTTCAACTGCCTCTAAGCTGATCAATGGTGGAACACCAATCGTATCAATGATTTTTCTAGCCTCACTTGTTTCTCGGATTGCCACCTGTAAATCCATCTCATTCATAAATGGTGTCAGTTCTTTCATTTTTTCTTTGGCATGCTTCGTGAATGCATATGTTTCTAACTGTTCTACAATTTTATTAAATTCCAAAATCTCAAATGTATGATTCATCTCTTTTTCTCCATTTTTATTATAGTCTAAGAGAATCAATGGTGTTATCTTTCCCCTACCACAAGGTTACGATGAATTCTTTATGATTCATACAGAACAAAAAAGCCTGTAAAACCATAAAGATATCGTTTTACAGGCATATGACCGAACATTTTTTCTTCATTCAGGGCATCCATTCATAGATTCCATAGGAATCCACAGATCGCGCATTTATGTCTGTTTTCACATCTTTATGAGCCGCAAAAGGGTAAACTTAATAAAGTATCTGAAAAGATACTACCAAAGTTCTCTGTTGCTTACGAAAACACTAAGCACATAATGATGCAAATAACAAACAAACACTTCCCTTCATTTTTGATAAATTTACAATAACATTATTTTATCATTTCGTCAACTCTATTTTCTTACTCAATTAATTTCGTAATAAAATCAACTATAGAATCATTTAAAGACTTCGAATAAATTAGTTCCCTAGCTAATACTGGATTATCTGTTATGATATTATCCACCCCGACATCAATCATGGATTGAATGGAGTCCTCATTATTTACCGTCCAAGCATAAACCTGTTTTCCCTGTTCATGAAGACGATTAACCATACTACTAGTTGCAAATGTAGATTCAATGCTAAAGATATCCGCACATTCTAATGTCTGCATGGAACCATAAGCAACCGTTGTCACATATACACACGTCAGATCCGGAGCATACTGTTTTACTTTCTCCAGTGTGGAATACTTCATAGATGCAATGACACAGTCTTTTTCGAAATCATTCTCATATATAATATCCACGACACTCTTTTCAAAATCCACTTCATGTCCCGTTGGTTTTAACTCAATATTAAGTTTGATTTCGCCTTTACAGAGTTCTAATACTTCTTCTAATGTTGGGATTTTGGTTCCCACAAACTTTTTGGAAAACCAGCTTCCCGCATCCAACTCACAAAGTTCTTCGTATGTCACTTCCCAGATATTCTTATTCACTCCAGTCGTTCGTTTTAAGTTACTATCATGCATAACAACAATAACCCCATCTTTCGTCTGCTGCACATCCAATTCGGCGTAATCTGCCTTACTTGCAATCGCACTTTCAAAAGCAGGAAGTGTATTCTCTGGCGCTGAAATCGAATCTCCGCGATGTGCGGAAACTTCAGGTTTATCTAAAAACTGAATATTAAAGTTGTAATGTCCATTGGCTATGATCTCAACATACGCAATATTAACTAGAGAAGCACAGATTACAATAATCAAAGCCACCTTTTTAAATTTCTTATGCTTCTCTGCTACTGGATGATACGCTGTAATTTCTTCTCCACGCTTGATCTTATTGTGATAGTACATTGCACTCACAAATGAAAATGTCACAGGAACCATAAAATTGGAAGCTAAGATAAAAATTAAGATAATCACTCCCGCTGTCAGTCCTAATGTTGCAGATAAGGCGACTTTACTCGTACTAAATACTTTAATCACAACAGCAATTCCGATCACACCAATTACCGCCAGAAGGATCACAAGTATCGTGATCATAAGATTCCAAGCAATCAGATGCAAAAAATTACTTACATTGTGCTTGTGATTAAATTCTAAACTCTTCTTTCTTGCCTCTTTAAAGTTCATCTCTTCATTTACGAAGAAATGCATACTAAATAACCATCGTAGTGCTACTACCAGCAATAGTAATAGAATAACTGTTGCGATTATTGAGATATACCGATTGGATTCAATATAATCAGAAACAAAATCTGGTATGGTTATGCTGGATACATAACTTGATACAAAGGTAAAACTGGTGATTGGCAATATGACAAGTACGTAAACAAGGATAAATAAATTTCGGCCTCGAAACATACGAAGGGATGTTTTAAAGCCAATATGGAACATATCTGCAACATTGATCTTCTGCTTATGATAAGATGCATGAAAACATGCTACGATAGCACTCATATCCACAATCGTAATGACAGCAAGAGCTAAAAAAATCACAACGATCGTCAGCAGAGTCGTCGGTTTTAATAAGAAATTAAATACATTGTCATTACTAATATATTTCATCCCCGCCATATACATTGCAAGATTGATCATACCGATCAAAATTGGCGTAAATAAAGCAGAGGCCACTAATTTAAACAATAATTCGAACAACAGGATGCTCTTATAGTTTTCCTTAAGTAAAGAAAATCCTAGCTTATATCGATTCACCTTCACTTTTTAATATCCTCCGTAGGTCTACAGTCTATGTTGAATTATACAACCAAACAGAGGATTGTTCAACTACTCTTTCCTAGTGATTTCCAAAAGGCTTTGTGACATTTAGGTCATACTGGGAGTCTTTCGCATCATAATAAATTACGTCTCCCTCTTCCATATGCCATACACACTGACAGACTGCAGGCAAATAATACTCTCCGTATTCACGATAATTATCAAAGCGAACCGACCAAGGACACTCCTTCATTGTTCCATCCGGTAAAGTAAGTCCTCGATCTGATACAAAGATCTCTTTTAGTTCTCCTCGTTCATTAAAATGATATTCTGCATTTACTGTCATATTCTCATATGTAAAAGTCGCTCTTGCACTTGTCTCATCTAGTTCATCCCAAGCAATGTCATTCTCCAAAAAAGCCACTGGTAAGAAAATGCTTTCTGCAAGCCAGGTCGCCAAGCAAGCTTTATCCATCTTTGGTCCTCTTGTATTAAAAATAGTGATGTTCTTGGCAATGACACCTTTCATTCCACCTTTTACATCAACAAAACTGTCCAAACCATCAAATGGTATTCCAGCAATTCCAGAGTGAATGTACGCTAATCTTCTTGGTAAGGATGCAAAGATATACTCATAATAGTCAATCGTTAACTTTCTCCCATTCTGATCAAAGTCTGTATCATAGGAATACATACAAAAAGTCGATTGTTTAGGTTTTCCTAATATCTTTGTCACTTCATAAAACTTCTGAATACAATCCGGTAGTTTTCTAATATCTTCTTTGGATAAAACACTAGAATCTTTCGCGTTATCTTTCATACAATATTCAAATTTTTCTTTAAACTCACTCTTTAATCGAGAAGATGGTAAATGAAAATACACCATTCCAAGTCCGATGATCGTTATCACACTGCCAATTGCAATCCACATAGTATTTGTTCTCCTTTTTTGTTCTTGCTTTTTCTGTCGTTTACCACCCTTTACATTTCCTTCTTTCCATACTTGGCTTCCAACTTAATAATGTTCGACTCTAGAATTCGAAAACCTTGATAGATGGTATCTAACATCTTGTCATCCATTCCATCAAAAAGTTCAACTAAAAACTCCATATCTCGTTGTTCTTCTCTCTGAGCCATTTCGGCACATTTTTTTGTTAAGCTGACACGTAAGATTCTGCCATCCTTTTCATCTTTTCTTAACTCAACAAATCCTTCTTTTTCTAAAATCATTGCCATCTTCTTAACATTCTGCCTTGAGGTTCCAATCACAGATGCAATCTGCCCAAGCGTTGGTGGTTCTTCTGTGAATTTTGAGATCACTGCTAACAGAAACCATTGTTTTGTTGTAATCTCCTCATGGAAATTATCGCCGATCAACTGCATACGGTTTGCCATAGCAAATATTGCTCCAAAGATATATTGGGTAGGCATTTTTTCTTTCTCACTCATCTGAATACTCATATCGAATCCTCCAACAAGTAGTATCTTGTTATCTACTTATATGTATTCCCTAAAGGTAACCGGTTACATATTATAATACTTAACCAGTTACCTTTTGTCAACACTCTATTTTATTTTCTGACCTATTAACGAACTTTCTTCACTACAGACTCCGATCAAGCTGCCATTTTATTGTCCAGCATGGTTTCACCTCATTTGTGTTTACTTTACCTTATGTACAAAAGAAGAGTGTACCACCCCTATGTGGATACACTCTTCTTTTTTCACGCAATTTTTTCTAATTTATAATCGATCTTTTAGTTTGTTTTTGATAATCGAAGCAAAAAACTGAATACATGGTCCAGCTGTCAATGCCGTAATAACTGTAATGATACCTAACAGACCGCCAAGTACTACACCGACAATTACTAGAATGATATCAAAACAGATTTTTGTCTTTCTAAACTCCCAACCTAATTTATCGTTTATGACCATAACTAATGCAGTAAATGGATCCAATCCAATATTCATTGCGATAAAGATTCCAACACCGATATAGATCAACAAACTTCCTGTCACACCCATAAGTAAACGTACAATAATAGATGGATTTCTTAATAACTGTGCATATAGCTTATTTCCGATATTAACAAAGGAACCTAATGGCACCATATAAATTACCGTACCTATATTTAAATAACGGCGACCAACAAAAAATAGCAAAATCAGAACGGAAAGATTCACAAGATTCGTAATCAATCCAAGAGAATCATAGCCTAATCCAGCAGCATTACGGATACCATCATATAAGATAGCAATTGGATCATTTCCGAGCAATGCAGACGCATTAAATCCAATCCCAAGCCCAATTAACATAATACCAACTAATGCAAACAATACTTTAAATAAAAAACCCTTTTTCATTTATTTTCCTTCCGCAAATAACAGTGTTGTCAATCTAATGATTCATTTGTCATGAAACTTAGAAGTATCAGGATCATATTTTCTTATATTATTCTTCAAAAGTCAATAATACTTGCGGAGTGAAATGATTCCAATTCTATGTATCTCATCTTTTGTTTTTTAGATTGCTCGCTCATATGTACAATCTTTCTCTTAAACCTGCTCAACTCCTGTTCGAGCACCCTCTTTCAATAATACCAACGATTCGATTCATCGACTCTTGATATTCTTCCTCCGAAGAATTATGAAAAATTAGTAAATCATCCACAACATTCGGATTATCCAATGAGGTCGGTATCGTGAAGTTACATTTTGCGATATACTCATCCCAATGCTCAAGCTTCCAAGTATCACGATCAGAATTTCTTTCAATCATACGTTGCTTACATACCTCAACCGATGTTTCTACCCAGATAACTACTAAAGATGCATTTTTTTCAGCCAGTTTTTCTTTCAGCTGATTCATATAGTCCAAATCTCTTATTTCTCGAGTAAATGGTGCATTAATCAAAACGATATCTTCATATTCGATTGCTTCCATTGCTAATGCTACAATCGCTTCATATTCATAATCTCGAATATTTGCTTCAAAAAAATCGGAACTTCGATTATATTCTTCACCTGCCACAACAAAGATCTGTTTTGATAAGCAAATTAAGGTATCTTTATCAAGATATACAACATGTTTTAATCCTTTAGCTAATTGCTTCGAAACAAAGGTCTTCCCACAGGCTGGTGGAGATGTTACTAAGATTAACTTTTTCATCTTCTATACCTCATTCATCATTTCCTTCGGGTGTAAAATCATTACACCCGAAGCATTCAAAATTAAGTTTACCTTAGTATATATAATTATTCAAGAAATTTCTTTCACGTTCTTAAAGTTTTGTATTTATATTAAATTACTACTTCACTTCTGCGTTCGTAAATTACAGTATCTCTCCAATTACCTAAACTGTCTTTTGCAATTTTTTCTCGCACTCCGATTTGACGGAACCCACTTTTCTCATGTAATTTTCTACTGCCGTGATTATCAATAAAGATTGATGAATAAATTGTCCAAAATCCTTGTTCTTCCGAGGCTTTTATCAGATTTTGCATTAACAGAGTTCCAATCCCCATATTCTGAAATGCCTGATCAATGTAAATACTAACTTCAACTACGCCGGAAAACGAAGCTCTTACTGAGGTTGGACTTAAACATACAAATCCAGCGATTTCTCCCTCAATTTCAGCAACAAAGCGACAACTATCAATATGACTAGCATCCCATGCTTCATAGGTTGGACAAACAGTAACGAAAGTACAGGCATTGGAATCAATCCCCTGTTGGTAGACACGTGCTACCCCATTCCAATCTTTCGCTGTCATCTCCCTAATGTCTACTTTTTTCATATACATTCTCCATTATTCGATTTTACAGGTAAGTTATTATACCATAAACGCGAAAATTGTAAATACTATTTATATCAAATTCACATGACATCTCTGCCAGTTTAAGGTATAATAAACTCAACGATATTTGATTAATAGCTACATCAAGATGTACTATGAACGGAGGGGTTACCATGGTCAATACGACTTGCTCCCAGTGCAAACGTACGGGGCAAATTCTTTCCAGCAATAATCTGTGTTGGAATTGTTACACCGCCAAAGAAAAAAACAATTATCGCTATATGGTCAATTGTAAAACGTTTCTACTACTATCTACTATACTTACCTGTATTTTCTTTTTACTCAACGTAATTCCTACCATTCGATTGGGACATACCTTCACCCAAAACTACAGCAAGATAACAAATGATTATATCCGTCTGGGGAAAGACCTACTGTTTTTATTCGTCTATGGGTTCATAAAAATCAGTATCCTCATCAGCATATGTAAAAATCGCTATAGATCAGTTAAGCCAATATACATAAACCTTGCCACTGAAGTGGTTACATTTATAGCAAAATTAGTTGTGATGAATCAATACTTTAATTCACCAATAAAAGCCGAACTCCGTCTTTCTGGACTTATTGAGACTCTCAACCGTTACACAGAAGATACCTTAAGTTCAGAATATCTTGCCTTTTTCTTGCATTATAGCTTGATATTCTTAGTTATTCGTATCATCTCTTGTATTATAGCTTATATTCTTAATAAGTTGTGTGAGGTTTATTTCGGTAGTTTCTATGACCAGCATCAGTATCAAAAGAGAATTAATAACATTGCTCACTGGGAGTTTTATTATCACCAACATCCTAATTTCTTCAATATTCCAGAAGATCAAAGCGTTGCATCGAAATGTGAGAAAACAATTCAATTAGAGGTAGAAGCTATCAAAGAAGATTTAACTAGCTATATTAAGAATGATGAAAAACTGAAAAACACTTACCTTCAGTATCTTCTAAGTACGGATGATACTATCTCGATAAAGACTTGTGAACTAGATCTCTATTTAACTTATATTAAAGATAAGATTTCTATCTGGAAAGAAGACAATCTCGTCACAGACAGTCATCTTGAACAAGATGTCATTTGTGACGTGACTACCAAATTTAATTGTATCAAAGACCGCTACCAAAGTAGCATGATTGAAAACCAGACCTATTTCAATATATTTTGGCGTTATACGAATGACTTAGAAGGACCATTAAAACGAATTTCTACAGAACGACGTAATGTGAAACAGTCGATTGATCAGTTATATATGTATTCTGATATGCTTTACTGGCATAAAAAATGTAAAGAAAGCATCAATTCTATGATGGAGCTTTTTGACAAGCAAGCAATTAATTTTGATGATTATAGCGCTTTACTTGATGGAGAGATCATTAGTTTTGATAATATCTTGATTACGAATCGTGGCTTGTTCCTGCTTGATATTGAGACTTTTGATTCTACGGTTCCATTTGAATTATTGATTGAACGAGATGGATGCTGGTATAAACGTTATCAAGATGATAATGATCTTCCACACCTAGAATCCCTTTTTACTACGATTACTGCCACAAACAATCATAACTTATTAAAGCTTGAAAAACAGTTAAATCAGCTGTTGAATCGCAGTCTTGATCAATATATTGAACTAAAAGGAATCGTCATTCTTGCCAACGATGATATTATGCTTGAGAATAATTCTACTCAGTCGGTAATTCGAGTTTCTGAATTAGTTACTGTTTTGCGTTCTTATCCAATTCAGTTTAATGATGAACAAATG